>JAAEPD010000473.1 GCA_024222455.1 Aureispira sp. | reverse complement strand
TTTGCGTTGATCCGCAAAATAGGAATGAACCTTCTCAATTTAGAAGACAGCAAGATGAGCAAAAATCGAAAACGCCATAAAGCTGCCCGCTCTCACAAATTTAGAGAAAAAATCCTTACTATTTAGATGCGTTTACCCTGGATAGAATATAGAATTCGTGGGGAAATCGATAATCCTACAGGCCCTAATACGGTAGATACAGGGGCTTGGTTGCCTTTACAGATAGCAGGTGGTTTAGCTGCTCCAGTAGCAGGGAATAGTGGTTATGGATTTAATGCTATGGAAGAGTTGAGTGGCAATAACCCTAGAACTATTGAATTTTGGGCAAAAATTGACGCTTTTGATGGTGGAGAACTTTTAGGGATTGGTAATGCAGATGTTGCTTCGCAGGATAGAGATGCCTTAGTTTTGCAAACTTCTACCAACGATGATACTTTGTATATGTATATTAATGATGGAGTGCAATATAAGTTGGGTTTAGATAATGCTAAAGGAGAGTGGCATCATTATGCACTAAGCTATACAGGAACAGTTATTAGTATGTATTATGATGGAGAACCACAAGCCAGTTTACCTGTCAATTTATCAACAACTACAGACTTATTAAGAATAGCTTATTTGTTGACAGGAGAGGTGGATGAATTGCGTATATGGTCTGAGGCACGTACTGCTGCTCAAATAGCCGAGTTTATGCATTATCCTATAGATCAGACCTTGCAAGGTGCAGATTGGGTTTATCCTTCCCCGTTGTTGCGCTATGTGCAGTTTGATGACGATCGAAATACACCTTTTGAGGCAGTCGAATATGCTAAGGTCACTACTTATAATCCATTGGCAAAGACTGTTTCGACTATTCCTATGGGGTATATGGGCCAAGGCAATAAGACTACAGAACAGCTGGGTACTGTAACTTGGGCTATGCAAGATTGTAGTGCAAGTTTTATTACCCAAAATGGGGTAGATGTAGTAGTGTCTAAAATTACTGCAAAACCGCATAATATAAATGTTATAGGCCTACCAGGAGGCTCAGTAATAGATCAGGTGCTAACCAATCAATATTGGGCAACACACCGTCATGATTTATCGCCTGTGCAATTTGATTTAACATTGGGTATTGATGATGTAACATCTACAGACCAGTCTGCTCCACAGTATTTAGCACTTTTGGGACGTGATCAAAATACTGCCAGCGATTGGACTTATATTACTACAGCTATAGCTGCTAATGATGCTATGAACACTGTCCAGTTTAATACAATCAGCAATTTTGATCAATTTATGGTATTGCGTTTAGCCAATCTAACAGCTGTTGAAGAGATTTCTACAACAGAGGATAGAAATATCCGAGTTTATCCTAATCCGGTTGAGCAAACTAGTCATTTGATCGTCCAAATAGATGACTTAGAAACAACAGCTCAATTAAGTGTTTATGATGAATTGGGGCGAGTAGTAAAACAGGTTTTACTAGAAGAAACAACCACTTTAGTAGAGTTGTCTAACCTAGAGACAGGTGTTTACTTTTATCAAATAAAAGGAAGTAATTATCTGAAAGTAGATAAGTTAGTTGTTAAGGAGTAAGTTTTGGTAATTAGTTTATTAGGGGTGGTTTGGATTTCTTTTTATAAAAATAAATTAGAACTAGAACTATCCCTTTTTTATTTAGCTTACGTATTAAAAGATACAACTTCCACCAAAGTTGATTTTATAAATGAGTAAGTATCTTCCTTTAATTCATAACCCTAATTATGGATTAAAAATAAGGATGTATTTGCTTTCTGAAAACTTAAAAATGACTATGTGCTAAATCTTTACACAATATTTTTAACTCAAACAAAAATCGTGTAAAATGAAAAACCAAATTGGAAATTATTTAATATTAAGCCTCCTAATCCTAATGTTGACAAGCTGCAAAAAAGATGGAGCTGTAACTAGAGGGAAAATTGTGCATAAAACAGTTAATGAAGAATATGTATTGATTCAAGATGTTGAAGAATTGAGGTCTAGCAATGATCCTATATCAGCCTATATTAATAGTATTATAGATGCTGCTGTTAATACAGAAGTAACTATTTCTACAGGGCTTCATGGTCTAGATATAGATGCTGATAACCAACCTGATATTAGTTTTGAAATTATTGATTTGCGCCCCTTAAATCCTCAAGGATTGCCTGCGTATTTTGATCACTTAGCAGCAAGTGCAAAACCTCATTCCATTCAGATATTAGACAATTCCACTTATGGCTATCCAGATGCCTTAACAACTGATGACCTGATTGATGCAAATGGAAATTGGAGAGAGCAACATGGGGTTTTAGGCACGTTTGCCAATGCTGGCCAATTTCAAGCTAAAGGAGATCGGTATTTAGGGTTTAGAATGCCTAATGGTACGGATTTTAAATATGGTTGGATCAAGTTGAACTGTAGTGCACACAACGATACCCTAAAAGTTTTAGAGTATGCTTACAATGATGTTGTAGGAATTGCTATCAAAGCTGGTGAGAAAGAAACAACGACTGTTGCTAATTAGTAGGTAGATCTAGAAAAGAATAAATAACAAACATAAGTCATCCCAAATTTTAAAAAAATGTAGATTTTATAGGGGTTTCAGAAAGTCTAAAAACATAAAAATAGAACAAACCATATATAATGACTTGTCCTGTTTTATAAACTAAAATATCGATATTTACAAGGTTACAGGAAATTTGGGATGACTTATGTTTCTATTTAGATTTATTGAGATAATACAGCAATAAAGCACCCTGCTATGTTTTCTTTTTACAACAAAATTATAATTTTTAGTATACTCTTAGTATTTTTCGCAGAACAGCATTCTCAAAATAAAAATACTAAAATCCATGTCCTTGCTATTGTTTGAATCTACTTTGGAAGTTGCAATCGTTATCTTAGTTGTACTGATTCTTATCAGTTTTGTGCTTTATGCAATAACAACAACTAAGGTTACCAATCAAAAACAATTGTCTCAAAACTTCAAAAAGTTAGCTGGATTGTTGGGAGTAGAAGTCAGTCTTCCTAAAAGAAATTCTTCTGTTGAATATCCGTCTCTAAAAGGATCTTGGAAGGGGAGGTCGCTCCACTGCCATATGGAGCGCATAAATGCTGCGGATAGAGGCCAAACATACACAAATTTAGAACTTGATATAGCCAATCCACAAGGGAAAACGCTTCTTATTGGCTATGAGGATTTTATGGCTAAAATAGGGAAGCTGTTTTCGGGGCAAGATATCCAAACCGGAAATAAGAATTTGGATAAGCAATTTATTTTTCAGTCTAATGATGAAGCTTTTGCCAAGACTATTTTGGATGCAGATTTGCAAAAAATGCTAATTCAAGAAGCTCAAATTTTGCGAGGGCGCTTGGTTTTAGAAGATTCTAAACTGATATGGAACGCTGTGTTTGAAATCAGCTCAGAGGAGGAAGTCCAAGATTTTGAAAAGATGCTAAACCTTTGCGAATTGTTAATATCTAAGATAGAGGCTTATGCTTCTGCCTAAGTCCTAAGCCAATGAGCCTAAGTCCTGAAGAAAGAAGAAATATTAGAGCCTTTATCTTTTCAGCTAATCCAGATTTTAGAGAATTAGGGTTTATGCAGGATGAGGCTCAGTTGGGGGGAGAAATTCAGAGAGCCTTGAAAAGAGAATATGCTGTTATCCTAAAAGCACATAGATGGACCTTAGAGCAATTTTTGGATGCTAAGCGAATACAACTTGTAGGAGGAAATCTTCAATCACTTGATTTATCAGGACTGGCATCTTTAGAAAATTTAATCTGTTCAAGCACAAATCTAAATAGCTTAACTCTAAATAACTTACCTAAATTGCGTCAAATTATTTGCGCTAATAATCAGTTAACTTCTTTGAACTTGGATGGGTTGATTGCACTAACTTCTCTTAGCTGTTCTAATAATAAATTAACTAGTCTAGATCTTCGCCATTGTCATAAACTAGGAATGTTGAGCTGCACAGGTAATCAGCTTACAGAAATTATTCTTCCCAAAACAAACAACTTAACAATGATTTTCTGTGAAAAAAACAAAATCAAGGAGTTAGATATTAGCCATCTCACTAAGCTCAAACGCTTTGAATTTAAGGAGAATCCTGGCATAAGAATCATAGATGATTATAAGCCCAACGCATAAAAAAAGGAGAGCATTTTGCTCCCCTCTGTTACTTGTTATTTTGCTTTCTTTAGCTCTGTACCTGTCCAAATATATTCGGTTTTTCGTTGATATTCATATACTGTTTCTTCACCTTCGTCCATACCACTTTCTCCAGCCTCTTCTGCAAAAATAATTCGACCTTTTTTGCCCCCTTTATCTTTTGGATAAATGAACTCTTCAGATGCAAACATGGGAGCATCCGAGCCTGAGTGTAAGGTGCGAACATGATGGAATTTTTTGTCGTTCCAAAATACAATGATGTCACCGTTCGCTCCAGCACACATCTGATCGCTAAAAGCAAGGTGTAAGATATCGTCTACATTGTCTAAACCTTTAGTACCCATATTAGTCATGCCGTGACCTGTTGTGATAGAACCAACTGTTTGAAATTTAATTTTAGCAATTTCTTTTCCATTTTTAGAAGCTCTTACTTGTATGTAGATGTCTTCATAACTATATTCTCCTTCTGATTTAGTTTTTACACTAGCTATGCCATAATGAAATACTACGCCATCACCTTTGCTACTTTTTTTAGAGCCTTCCGAAATTAAGCCTCCCCAAATGTATCCTGATTGTTTTTTACCTTTTGTCTCAAAACTAACCTTATACCAAGGCGCTTTGAATCCATTTAGTTTAAGTTTTTTAGAGCTTTCTTCTAAAATTTTTATTTCACTACCAATTGGAATATTGGCAATGACCTCTCCCTTAGTAGACGCCGATGCACGTACATTAACACGATCTGCAAGTAAATATCGAGTAGAGCCTACTTCATAAGTATGATAACCATTTTTGAGATAACCCTCATAAGGATCATCTTGAGCAAAACCATTATAACTAAGGAAAATTATTGTAACAAATAATAAAAATAACTTTTGCATAATTTATGGTGTATGTGTGAATTAATTAATTTCTATCAATTGATAATCAGACCACTGATAATAGGTCTCTTTTTGATACTCGTATTTAACTTGTTGTTGCTTGCTTATGGTGCCAGCTTCTTCTCTCAAAATAACTTGATTAGTTATTCCTTGATCATCTTCTGGGTATATATAGTATTTAGATTCAAAGCGTTGATCTCCAAAACCATTAGGTAATAAATCTATATAATATAAATTATTGTTGTGTACAAACACCGTAACATTAGCAGAAATTCCCCCACAAAAAGCATCACTTAAGGCAATATTGAGTATAGAATGAATGTTTGGAATCCCCTTATTGTTAGAGGCACTTAATTGCGTTTTGGTATATAGGGTTCCTATAGTAGGAAATGTGATCTGATCTAGGAGTATGCCATCTCGATACATAACTACTTTGAGGTGCATAACATTTTCAGAATAATCTCCTCTGTTGGTATATACAATTTTGGATAAACCATAGGCAAAGCTGATGTCTCTCTGGATTTCTTGTTGCATAGCAATGTGTCCACCCCAAATAAACCCTTCTTGCTGTCTATCTTGTGTGAAACTGACTCGATACCAATTGGTTTTGAAATTATTTTGAGTGTGTAGCTCATCCATTCTTTCCTCTATGTATAGAATTGTTCCTACAGGTACTTTAGTCAGCTCCATAGATTTAGTGGATGGTGCTATATAAATTGGTGCTTGATCTTCTAGTGCTGTATAGATCTGGCCTTCTGAGAAGGCTCGATAAGGACTTTTGAAACTATAGTCAGACTGTGCCCCAATATAGTTGCTACAGATTATAAATAGAAAAATAATAGAATATCTAAAACGTAACATTAATTCTTGTTTGTCTTATGAAATATCAGGTTGATTGGGCAGTATTCGATTGCCTTTTGCCCAAGATGTAAACTGATCTAAGATATTGTCTGCTAACCAATCTGCATAAACCTCGCCAGTTTCTGAAAGGCTGTTCCAATACAGATGAGCACACAAAAGGATGTAATATAATTTTTGTGTGCTCATTCCTTTAGCTGCTTGTTGATTTATCCAGTTGATCAGCTCATTTTGATTATTGTTTTTAATAGTTTTTAGCAAAAAATATTCATGTTTTACAAACTCAAAGTAGCTAAAATGGTTGCGCTCAAAATAGCTTTGAAGTTCTAGTACTGGATGTTTAGATATATTGCTGTCTAATATAGTTTTTATCCAATACCGATAACCCTCATGAAACCCAAGTTTATCTATGAGTTGTTGTTTGATGAGGTGCAATTGTTGTTGCCCTTCAGGATGTTTTAAAGCTTTGTTTATTTGCTCTTTCCAGTTTTTCAAGATAAATGGTAAGGTTATATTACAAATAATTCCAAATTAATAATTAATTTACTTCTAAACCACATCAACTGACAATTTTCAAACTAGTATTTATATTCTTATGGCTGACCACTCTTCCCAAAAACCAGAGAAAAAAAAGAAATCTAAATCTAGTAGGAACATCACCTCTAGAAAACCCAAAGTCTATACTCAAGAAGATATAGAGAATAATAAATTCATCTATGACGAGCATTTTCGATTAGAGTTTGTTCGAGCCATCAATGAAGCTTTTTTTGATGTAATTGTAGATAGTTATTTTCGACCTCAATTTATTGGTTTCGACGAAATGCCTGAGCGAAATGACCCTGATCATCCCGTGATTTTGGCGAGTAATCACTCAGGAATGGCTTTCCCTTGGGATGCAATGATTTTTGGGTGCAGTATGTTCAAACGATTTGACTATGACCCCAATAAGATGTTTAGAGTGATTGTGTCGCCAATGCTCTCTAATACACCAATGATGCATCCTTTCTTTTTTAAGCATGCTTGGAAGATGGCAGGAGGTATTGATGCCAATTTTCTCAATTTTGAAACCATGATGGAATATCCAGATGGGCATTTGTTAATCTACCCTGAAGGGGTGCCTGGCATTGGTAAAGGTTTTAATAGAAAATATGAACTACAACGATTTGCAACTTCTTTTATTCGAATGAGCTTGAAACATAGGGTAGATATATTGCCTTATGCAACGGTCAATGCCGAATATGTAGCACCATTGATGTATAGTTTTGAACCACTCAATAAGTTAGTGAATAAGATTGGGATGCCTTTCTTGCCAATAGGACCTTTGACCCTGTTTTTGATCTTTCCCTTTGCTTTTTATTTAGCTTTTCCTGCAAATATGCATTTTGTGAAAGGGACTAGAGTCCGACCTTATGAGTGGACGGATAAGCCTTATGAGGAAATGACTGAGGAAGAAATTCGAGCTATAAGAGATCGAGTAAAAGAACATATGCAAAAAGAGCTAGATGAGGCTGTAGCCGAATATGGAAAAGCTCCTTACAAGATGGGCAATTTACTAAAATCTTTAGGCAAGAGTATCAAGCATTTTCCTTATAACACACCTTTAGGCTGGGGCTTTGCCTTTCATGAATTTGAGCGTCAGTGGCACAAACATGGCAAAGATGGTAAGCCTGTCAAAATCTATACAGGTTGGGGCGCTATCTTCAATTTTATGTTTCGTAATCCCATTACCTTAGCTTATTTTATACCCATTCTCGGTTGGGTTATTTTGTATTTTTATGGTAAGATGAAATGGAAGAAAGATTAGTAAAAAAAAGAAGGGAGAGCTCCTTGTGAACTCCCCACACCCTTTACTTACTATGATTAAAACTATTGCTATAAAAAATTGAATCAGCTAATTTTTATTTTTGGGATTATGTATATATGATATGGCTGATAATACAAATATAGGCTAGTTTTAGCATTAGTGCTATCCGTGATTTTACGGTATCTACTACAGGAATTTTACGGATTCTGAGTGCATCATAAATGTATCAGTATGACAAAACTAACAACCACTCAAATAGAGTTTATACTCCAACAACTTAAGGAAGGAAAAGTTTTGACACTAGAAGTACAAGGATACTTTGTTAGTGAATGTATTTATAATGAGGGGCAATATTATAAAACATGGCTGGATAGAAGAGAGAATATAAGAGGGCAAGATTTGGTCACAGAATATACAGTTAGGTCTTATTTAGAGGAAGATAAGGATGGCAATGGACTTAATTTTTGGAATAGGTTTCAACCCAAGTAACTTTTGTTGATGTCAATAAATAATTAAGCGCCTTATCAGTTATGTTTGATAAGGCGCTTAACTATCTAGGTTACTACAAGTTTAGTATTTATCAGTAATTCTGATTAAGCAATTTTCTATGAAGAGTTTTTCTGCAAGATAGGGGTAGTTCTTTTGAATCTTTAAGTAATATTCCTTTGCTTTTTTTACATTTTTCTGCTCAACTTCATTGAGTAAACCAGCTTTATACAAGAAATAGGGTGTGATAGCTTCATTATCTACTAGATTAGCAGCTTTGTTGTAGTGTTCCAGCGATTTGTTGAATTTTCCTAGTTCAGAATAAATATCACCAATTAAACTAAGCGTTAAGGCCTTTAAATTAAGATCTTTGGGTTGGTAAGCAGAGAGCAACTCTAAAGCTTGAGAGTATTGACCTAAGTTGAGTCGACAAACTCCTGCATAATAATGTGCTAAATTAGCAGTTTTAGTCCCAGCATATTTAGTTATTATGCTAGAAAAACCTAAGAATTGATTATGCCCATTTTTTATTCCATTTAGCGCTAAGGCTAGCGAATCTAGTTCAAGATTCAACTGGGCTGTATAAACAGCTTCACTAGCATTCCTTTCAGATGGTGAATCTTCTTTTATCTCCTCAAGAGGACTTTTTTTACTAGTGTAACTTTTTGTTCGAAAATCTTTGATGTTAGCCTCCTTTTTTAGTGCATCAAAAAGGCTTGGATTTATTACCATGCTTATACGTTGCTTTAGCTGGCTTTTATGTATTTCTTGATCTAAATTATTAGGACTTTTTTTACTAATTAGCTCAATAATATAAACCCCTTCGTTCCCCAATATAGGTTTAGATTGCTGCCCTTCTTTTAGTGTTGCTGCTACTCCTAATACCTTAGGTTCATTAGAATAACCTAAACGAAAATTATTGTATGAAATTGGTTGTGATGTTGTAGCTAGTTTTGTAGAATATTTAGAAGCAATAGTTGCCAGGTTAGAGATAGTTCCTATTTCTTTTTTTACGACTTCTAACTTTTTCTGCTTCCCAATAGTATGCTCTATCTCAGCATATATGCTAGGATTGTTTAGGCTAGGGACGTTTTCTTTATCTTTGTAGATTAAAACAGGAACTATAAATTCTGTAATAATATTAAGCTCTGGATCTTCCAGATAATAAATGCGATTAGATACATCACCAACCTTAGCACTTGTATATGCCCATTTGATGATCTCTGCACAACTAGAACCTTTAGTTAAACCAAGGATTTCATAACTATTTTCCTCTAAACCATTGGCTGTATATATTGGTAGCTTCAATTGGTCTGCTGCTGTCCTAAAACTTTTTAGGGTAGTATTCTCTTTTATGAAGTTTTTCGCACGTTGATCAGTGTTTGCAGTGGTTTGTTCACTTCCTATTAGAGGGGTGCTGATATACGCAATTCGAATCGCTTTTGCATTGGTTTCAAATTTTTGATCAGTTATCTGAACAAGATGTAATCCAAATTGTGTTTGTACAATTTCTAAGTTGCCTTTTTCTTTTCCAGAGAATAAATGGTTTTCAAATTTGGGGACAAATGTACCATCTTTAGCATGAAAGCCAAGGTCACCTCCTGTATGGATTGTAGCATCTTGGCCATGTTTTTTAGCGGCATCAGCAAAGCTGATTTTTTTTGCAATAATTGCTTTTCTCAGAGAGTCCAAGAACCTATATGCCTCTGCTGTGCTTTCTTCATGATTGAGATCTAAATGTAAACGACGTAAAATATGACTAGATCGAACAGAGTCAGGAAGTATTATGTTATCTAACACTTTTATTACTTTATATTCTTTTTTAGTACTAATATAAGGGCCTATAATCTCTCCCTTTTTTGCTTTGAATAAGGCGTCTGTAATATCGTCAGGACCTTCATGCCTCATTTCTTCTTTAGTGTAGAATTGAGGGTCTATTTCTCCAAAGTTACGGAGAATGAAAAGGCTATCATTATCAGTTTCTTTGAACTCATTTGCCAAAGCAGTCATCTCTTCAAGATAGGCTAGTGAATCTGCTGCAGAGGGTTCAACTGGAAAACGAATATATTCTATACCTACTGTTGCAGGGCCTTGATAAAGCTTGATATTCTGTTCTAGGTATTCCTGTACCTCTTGCTTTGAAACCTCAATAGAACTTTTGGGTATATTAGAATAAGGAATGTGAACATATTTTAAATTAAAACTGATATTGTTGCGTTGAATTTCGGATTTGGCCATCCACTTAGGGATATATGTTCCTTGGCCATATATCGTGAATAGTTTATTAACTAGTTGCTTATGTTTTACCCTTGCCTTTAATGTGTTCCAAGCCTTTTTCATAGACTTGAGTTGTTCTTGATGTTCTTCTGAATATTGGCTATAGTCTGACTGTTCTGTAACCTCTATAATTTGTTTGATTAGTTCTCTATTGGTTTCTCCTGTTTGGCGATTTGTGAATTGTCCACGAACTATAGGGCTCATGTTTTCGCCAAGAAATAATTCACCCATTTCTGCAGGTGATACATCAATCTCTATATTTTTACTTAGTTGGGCAATCAAAACCTCAGTGGTCAACTGTTCCCAAGCATATTTTTGAATTTCTTCAGGAAGAAAATGGCTGTCCTCCAATTCTTCCATGAAGGAGAGAAGCTGCTCTCTTGTAATCTCTTCTCCATTCACCGTTCCAATTACTTCAGTTTTTTGGCTGATTAAATTGTTGTTATAACTTGAGCAAAAGAAGAGAATAATTGTAAAATAAATGAAGTGCTTCATTTTTGATATGGGAGTGTTCATGAGTTAATAGAATTTATTAGCTAAATATAAAAGGAATAAGAGGGCTATAATTGATAAAAAGGATCTTTAACATTACTTTTTATGTGCTAAAAAGATAATTTATGAATTGAATAGTGCGGAAAATAAATATTTTTAAGATATTTTGAGGACAGGAATCAAATTTTAGAATTAGAATAGAACTCAATTATGATAGATGTAAAGTTATTGACTGAAATATGTAAGATATCTGCAGCTCCTGGTTTTGAGCAGCGTTTGAGAGAGTATATTGTTAGAGAAGTAGCTCCTTATGTAGATGAAGTGACTACTGATGCTATGGGTAATGTTTATGCCTTAAAGAAAGGAACTAAGCAAGGAGATGAGGCTCGTAGAGTCATGATTGGTTCACACATGGATGAGATCGGATTTATTGTAACACATATAGAAGATGGAGGATTTTTGAGATTCCATACACTAGGTGGTTTCGATCCTAAAACATTGACAGCACAACGTGTGATTATACACGGGACAGAGGATATTATAGGTGTAATGGGCTCTAAACCTGTTCACTTGATGTCTCCTTCTGAGAGAACCAAGGCGCCTGCCATAAAAGACTATTTTATAGATACAGGCATGACCAAAGAAGAGGTGGAAAAGATAGTAAGTGTAGGTGACCCAATCACCAGGGAACGTGGATTGATAGAAATGGGTAATTGCGTGAATTCTAAATCTTTGGATAACCGTTTGGCTGTATATATATTGTTTGAAGCATTCAGAGAACTGCAAGGCAAAGATGTTCCTTATGATGTATATGGAGTGTTTACAGTACAAGAAGAGGTAGGTATTCGTGGAGCGAGTGTAGCTGCACAACAGGTGAATCCCCATTTTGGTTTTGGTATAGATGTAACCATTGCTTTTGATTTGCCAGGTGCTCAAGCACACGAAAAGATTACAAGCCTAGGAGAAGGTGTTGCTATCAAGATTATGGACAGTTCTCTGATCTGTGATTATAGAATGGTGAAGTTTATGAAAGAAACAGCTGATAAACATGCTATCAAATGGCAACCAGAGGTGCTTACTGGTGGTGGTACAGATACTGCAGGTATTCAGCGTAGAGGTATTGATGGTGCTATCGCTGGGGCTATTTCTATTCCTTGTCGACATGTACACCAAGTAATCGAGATGTCAGATAAAGACGATATCAGAGGTGGCATAGATTTGCTTAAACATTCTCTGTTGGAGATAGATAAATACGATTGGAGTTTTAAATAGAAGACTATAATTAGTATATGTTTTAAATGTCCCCTTTGTATTAGTTACAAAGGGGGCATTTTTGTTTGTATAGCCTTATTATTCTGCTATGAAATAGAGTTTTATGGCTATTTAAGAAAGGGTATCGATACATCTTTATACACAAGTACCCAAACTGCTAATGACAAGGCAATTTATATATAGGGTTATCTAGTTTTGCACTGTTTTTTTGATTTAAATTAGTCAAGTATATGATGGGGATCATTTTTGTTCTAGTGGATTTTTAATACCTCTGTTTTACAGAGACAAGTTCTTTAATATTAAGGCTCTTTTGTTATTAGAGTAAGTCTACTAAAGCATAATTAAAGATTTATTGAACCCTTAAATGTCATATTATGAAGGTACATATTTTTAAGCTTTTGCTATTGTTAGTAACTTCTTATTCCATACAAGCGCAGGATTATGTGGATATTCTGAGACTATCCTCTAATAATACTATATTCAAAAATAGTCAAGACAAGTATAATACGAGAGTATATAACCAATATCTGCAATTTTCCTACCCGATTAGAGCAAATGAAAACCTTGTATTCATAACAGGGCTTACTGCTGAGAATACTAGCATCCCTCTTCTAAGTACAAAATGTGAAAATTTATTAATGCTTCGATTGAGCCTAGGACTCAAGCATAACCATTCTGAAAAATGGACAGGAACTTATGTGTTGTTGCCCAAAATAGCATCAAATTTTAAACATATAGGAAGGAAAGCTTTTCAAATAGGAGGGTTAGGGCTTCTAGATTATCAGATCTCAGATTTATGGAAGATTAAGTTTGGCGTATATGTTTCTTCCGAAAATCATGGAAGTACCATTACACCACTTTTGGGATTGTGGTACCGTTCTCCAAATAGAAAATTTTATGTTGATGTAGTTTTGCCTATACGATTAGATATTAATTATACAATAGTAAAATCGTTTAGTGTAGGGGTAGATTTAGCATCTTCAGTCAAAGCTTATGACTTATCAACCGAGAGCATAGGTTTATATGTTCAAGAAGAATCCATACGAGCAGGAGTTTATCTATCTTATAGTTTTTTAGACGATGCACTGATTTTTAGGTTGAGAGGGGGATATGATACAACAGGATATGGAGTGTACAACTCTGATGATATATTAGGAGCGCAATTATTGCTATTTCCATTGAAAACTGATGATAGAAATAGGTTGTATCCAGAACTTAAAGATGGTTTCTATTTTGGGGGAGATTTGATGTATCGTTTCGATTTGAGAAAGGAAAAAAAGTGATGGTTTAGAGGAACCTTGATACATGATTAAATAATAGCTACCACCTTTTTAACTCAATATAAGGAAGTAGGTTTTACATGAATTTTTTATAAAATTGTATTTTACCTAGTAAAACAATCATTATGGAAATAACAAATGTAGAAGCCTTTCTGAAATATTACAGCAGAATAAAAAGCAGAACACAAAAGCTTTTTGAATACATTCCACCCGAAAAAATAGAATGGACCTACCAAGAAGGTAAATTCACGATAGGCGATATTATAAGGCACTTAGCCGTATTGGAGAGAGAGATGTACGCCGAAAATGCACAGTTCAAACCAAGTGTTTACAAAGGCTGTGGGATAGAATATGCTGAAGGCTATGAGCAAGTGATAGCGTTGTATAATAACCTGTACCAAGAGTCTCTAGCCACCTTCTCCAAGCTCACTATGGAGGATATGAATAAGAAATGCAAAACACCAGCAGGTATACCTATTACCTTATGGAAGTGGCTCCGAGCAATGATTGAGCATGAAGTGCACCACAGAAGCCAAATTTATATATATTTGGGGATGTTAAACATCAAAACACCTCCAATCTTTGGTTTGACCTCAGAGGAAGTGGCCTCAAAAAGTAAATAACGATATGTCTAGATTTGTAGCAACAGTAGTTTGTATTTGTTTTGTGATAAGCATCTATGCTCAACAAAAAACGCCTTATGCTCCTTATGGTGGTGTGTTTACACCCAAAGGAGATCTAAAAGCATTGATTGTGTTTGTTACCTTCAAGGATCATAACCCTAGCAATAAAAGCTTTAGAAATCAGGACCAACATATTCCGAAATGGGATATAAATAAGAATAAAGGCTTACCAGAATTTGTAGATGCCAACACAGGAGCTTGTCCAACATATATATTTAATAAGCCAAGCGATTTTACAGAAGAGATAGATAATGTAAAAGATAACTTTTCTAAGACTTTTTACTTGGCTTCCAATAAGCAATTTCGGTTTATGGGGGAGGTGTTTTCTGATGCAAATGGGAAACCAACAGTTGTCGAAATAGACCCAACAGGAGGGCGAGCATGGACCAATATGAACAAGAAAGCATTGAAAAAAATGCGAGAAATCAATCCTAAATACGATCTATCTAAGTTTGATCAACGTAAGAATAATCCCAATTTTAGATTTGATAATTCAGATGTAGCTAAAAATCCTGCGGATAAGGTGGTAGACTATGTTGTGTTTATTTATAGATACAGCAATGGTTGGAGGCAACAACCTGCTCCAGGCATGAATCGTTGGGTTGGTTCTACAGGTGGTTTTGCGAGTACCGGTTTAGGTTTAGCTGATAAATATAATGGTTATCAGTTTAATCAAGGGTTTACCATGAAAATCAACTCAGGTGTTTTTGTGCATGAGATAGCACATACCTTATTTAATGCACCTCACTTGATGGGAGTGAATGGAGTAGTGGGGGATTATTTTTATATGCCTACTTGTGGATGGGGAACAACCAATCCTATTGCAATGCTTAGAGGGTTTAATGCTTGGGAACGGTGGTATATGGGATTTATAGATCCTATCGCAGATATTAAAACAATAGAAGACCTAAAAGAGAAGGATGAGTTTATTCTCAAGGATTTTGTAACTGAGGGCCATGCTATTCGGATTACCATACCTTTTAGTGGAGGACAACATCTTTGGTTGGAAAATCATACAGGACAACATTTTTATGATAAGCACATATGGCACAAAGGAACTATAGGTAAGGATGTATTGGGAGCTAGTGCTAATGGAGTATATGCCTATATAGAAAATATAGCAAGCACCCGAAATGAGATTTTTTCGGCACTATCTAACAAAGCAAATGGTATCAAGCTACTCAATGCTTCTGGGAATTATGATTATCTCAAAATAGACACTCCTTCTACCCGCAATGGTTGGAACAATGAAATGTTCCATTTTAGGAGACTACAAGCCAACCCTATATCAGGTATGAATCGCTGGTATTGTTTCAAATTTGACAGTAATAATGATGGCAAAATTCATATAGACAAGAATTATAACCAAGGGAAATGTGAGTATCAGTTGCCCATGATGAGAGAAGAAGTAGCTCCTGGCAAATTTGAGGATTTATATGGGTCATTTGGCTGTTATGATGCTCAAAAATCTAAAGGCTATACACGTTCACCTGCTTTTCTGGCTGGAGACCGCCTAGATATGGGGAGCAATCCTATGATTACGAACTATTCGATGTATAACATAGGCAAAAAGGCTCTAGAACCTACTTACTTGAATGGGCTGTCTGTAAGTTTTGAAGCAATAGCTAACAGCAAAGACATCAAAGTGAAAATAGCTTATAAGCAAACAAAGCTAAATAACGATACTCGTTGGACAGGTAATATTATACTGCCTAATATAACAGAAGATGCTCTTGCCGATTTAGAAATTTCATCTAAGGTGCAATTGGAACTGGATAGAAGTGGTATAATTAACCGTCATATAAAGGATGCAAAAGAAGGCTTTGTCAATCCTACTGTACTAACAGTTGCAAAGGATGCTAAATTAAGATTAAGAAAAAAAAGCCAGTTAGTTATAAAAAATGGATCTAGCCTAGTTTTAGAGAAAGGTGCTCTGCTTTTGTTGGACAGAAGATCTAAAATTGTGATTGAGCCTACTGGGACTTTGAATTTAAATGGTTTTAAGCTCAAAAGAAAAAGATTGGTTAAGGTACAGAAAGGAGGACAGTTGATCAATTAAGAGGTGTTTAATGAGTTAGCTCCTAAGGCAACCTTAAATTAACATATTATATATGTTTTTAGTTTCCTTATTATTATATGGAGAAGATTTTTTCCCATCAACAGATCGTTCTGCATCTGTATTTTTGTATTTCATAATTTGCAACAATTTTAAATGAAGAAAAGATAAATAGGGTAGAACTTCCTTTCTATGAGCCTACTATCTTTCTGAGCTTTTGGGAACTTCTGTTTGACAGATGCTTTGTTGAGGTCTTGGCACTTAATGAAATGTTAAAATAAACCTTATTTAGATTTATTCTAAATATAATCAATCCTTAACAAAAGATTTTTTTAGATGGGTTGTTTGTTAAACGAAATTATATATTTGCAGCACATAAGCCTTGAGTTGATCATTGTTGAGCAGCAAGAGGACACTATAAGAATAAGAATTTTTATTGATTTTTAATAATTTAAGGCAAGATGACAATAGTTTGGACGCTTACCATCATTATGGTTATTGTGTTATTACTGGTGTTAACCTTTGGGAGCAACTTAGCTAAGGCTAGTAGCAAAGAGTTAAGAGCTTTAGAAGCTCAACCTGAAGGAGCATCAGATGACTCATTCGTAGAAGAGGCCTACAAAGTTAACCTCAAAAAAGGGTTTGATATCAGTCTAACAGGGGAGGCACCTACTCCTTTTGATGGTATTGAACAAGTTCGTAGTGCTACTTATGCATTGAAACCGAAAGATTTTGAAGGAATGATGCCTATACCAAAGGTAATTCCAGAAGCAGGAACGCATGTGAAAGCAGGTGATCCGTTGTTTTTTGATAAAAAACGACCGGACATTATGTACGTTGCTCCAGTGAGTGGTGAATTCATTGAAATTCGCAGAGCTGAAAAACGTTCTATTGCTGAGGTGGTTATTTTGGCAGATAAAGAAGGTGTTCAGTACCGTGAATACACTCTTCCTGACCTAAAAACCGCATCACAAGCAGAATTAGTAGGTTTTTTGCTAGGAAGTGGTGTATGGCCATTTATTCGCCAACGTCCTTATGATGTTGTTGCGGATCATAACGAAATGCCTAAAGCTATATTTGTATCTACATTTGATACTGCTCCTTTGGCTCCAAACTTAAACTTTGCTGTGCAAGGTAAAGATGCTGAGTTTCAGAAAGGATTAGATGTATTAAACTGTTTGGTGCCAAATGTACACTTAGGCTTAAACGGAAAAGGAAAACCTGCCGATGCTTTTGCTAATGCAAAAGGTGTGCACAGACATCAGTTCTCTGGTCAGCATCCTGCTGGAAATGTAGGAATCCATATCCATCATATTGATCCTATTAACACAGGAGACATTGTATGGTATTTAGATGTTCATGCTGTGATCTTGATAGGAACGTTGTTTACTAAAGGTATATATGATACAGAGCGTGTGATTGCACTAACTGGATCAGAAACACCGAATCCAAGGTATATTAGAGCTCACCAAGGTGTTAATCTAGAATCTTTCTTCAGAGATGTTGAAACAGAAACTACAGAAACTGTTAAGACTAAAGATGGAGACAAAACTATTACTAAACCATTGGTTCGTATTGTTTCTGGTGACTTATTGACTGGAAAAAAGGTAAAGAAAGATGGTTTCTTAGGCTTTTTTGACGATCAAGTCTCTACTGCTAACGAAGGAGATAGATATGAGTTGTTTGGATGGTTAGTTCCTCAAACAGGTCATCCTACCATCTCAAGAACTTTTCCTAATGGATTCTTCCCAAAAGTAAAGTATCCTGCTGATACTAATACAAATGGAGAAAAACGTGCTTTTGTTGTTTCTGGACAATATGAGAGTGTATTGCCTATGAATATTTTTCCTCAGCATTTGATGAGAGCTATTCAAGCAAACGACTTTGAGCGTATGGAAGGTCTTGGCTTGTTAGAGTTAAGTGAAGAAGATATAGCAATCTGTGAATATGTATGTACATCTAAACAACCTTTACAGCAAATCTTGCGCAAGGGGTTAAACATGATGCGTGAACAAGGATAGTTATATATCTTTTGTATAAATATAGTACTAAAAAAACTTATAAAAACAACCAATTAGATTTTTGAGATATGGGAATTTTTGATGTAAAGTTTTGGAAAAAAATAGAACCATCAAAAGACAATAAATTTCTCCATGCAACATATGATGCATTTTTCACTTTGTTTTTCAAACAAAATGAGATAACAGGAGAAAGAAGTGTACATGTTCGTGATGCTATGGATTTGAAAAGAACCATGATTTTTGTGGTTTTAGCATTACAACTATGTTATGTCTTTGGTGCTTACAATATTGGCCATCAACATTTTTTAGCGATTGGTCAGCATACAGGAATAATGGAAGGTTTTCACCTGAAGTTGATTTTTGGTATCATGCAAATCCTACCTATTTTTGTAGTAGCAAATGTAGTTGGATTAGGAATTGAATTTTATTTTGCAGCTAACAAAGGGCACGCTGTAGAGGAAGGATACTTAGTTTCGGGAGCTCTTATCCCTTTAATTATGCCTCCTGATGTACCTTTATGGATGTTGGCTTTAGCTGTTATCTTTGGAGTTCTTTTGGGTAAAGAAGCTTTTGGTGGAACAGGAATGAATATTTTGAACGTAGCTTTATTAGCACGTGTATTTATCTTCTTTGCTTATCCAACTGAGATTTCTGGTGATGGACCTTGGGTTGCTGCTTTAGGTTTAGGTGCAGAATCTGGCGTAATGGAAGCTCAATATAGCTGGATGCATACTATGTTTAATCCCATATTTTCCATGATGGGGCTATCCACCTTCCATGATGGAACCCCCGTGATAGAGGCCTTTAGTGGAGCTACTCCTTTGGCTATTGGTTATTTGGAGGGTTGGGAGCAAGTAAATGCTGCAACTGGTGAGGTAACTGGTGGTATTGTAGCAAGTTATACTCCTGCTCAAATGTTTATGGGAGGTATACCTGGATGTATCGGAGAAACTAGCAAACCAGCTATTATTATTGGTATAGTTATGTTGCTAATTACACGTATAGCTAGCTGGCGCATTATGTTGTCTATGGCATTAGGTACAGCTCTTACAGGAATGTTATTTAATGTTTGGGATGCTACTCCTTTCATGGAAGTTCCTTGGTATCAACATTTCTCTATGGGAGGTCTACTATTTGCTTTAGCATTTATGGCAACAGATCCAGTAACTGCTTCAGGTACCAATACAGGTAAGTGGATTTATGGATTCCTTATCGGATTCTTTGGAATGGTCATTCGTGTTATGAATCCTGCATATGCAGAAGGTTGGATGTTAGCTATTCTATTGATGAATGTGTTTGCACCACTTATCGACCACTATGTAATTGAATCTAATATTTCTAAACGTATGAAACGTTCTAAATAATATGAAAAAGGAGCAAAATATATATCTTTATGTAGTCCAACTAACTATTGTAATCGCTGCAGTTTTAGCAGGTTTGTACAATGTGTTAGATCCTATTTATAAACAAAATAGAAATGCGGCTAAAAAAGAGGCTATACTAAAATGTGTACCTATTGTTAAGGAAGCTCAATTAGCTTCAGTAGCAGATGTAGATGCTACTTTCAAGACTAACATTGAAGCAATTGCTATCAAACCTGATGGTACAATATTCAAGACTATCGAAGAGGTGAATGCTGCTAGACCTTCTATGCAACCTTATGAGTCTTTTAGTAATATTGACTTGGGTTTAGAAGAAAAAATTGATGAAAAAGACAGAGTATATCCTGTTTATATCTATAAGCAAGAAGGAGGAAACTACTATGTTGTTACTGTTCGTGGAAATGGACTTTGGGATAAAATCTGGGCATTTGTTGCTTTAGAAGCAGATTTGAATACTATTGCAGGGATCGATTTTGGCCATGTAGGAGAAACTCCTGGTTTAGGTGCTGAAATAAAAGATTCTAAAAGTTTTAAAGACCAATTTATTGGACTGAAAGTATTTAAAGGCGATAATGTAGCCCTTACTATCCAAAAGAAAGGTATAAAAGACAAAGATCATGATGTTGCTGTTATTTCGGGTGCAACTGTAACCTGTAATGGAGCTAATGATATGTTCCGTAGTGGTTTTAATCATTATAAAGCCTATTTTTCTAAAGTAAACTAAGATCTAGAGTAAGTAATTAGGTTAGTACCTAATGCTCATTTTTTTTCATTTCTTTATTAGCATAATAATTCTAAAATAATATATACTATGGCTGAAGACGTAAAAAATATAGCTGTAGAGGAAAAAGAAGCTACCATTGCCTTTGGAGCAAAAGAGCGTAAACTTATTACGGATCCTTTGCACCTCAATAATCCTCTTACTGTACAAGTATTGGGTATTTGTTCTGCAATGGCTGTGACCTCTCAAGTCTATCCATCTTTGATTATGGCTGTTGCAGTAGTTTTTGTAACTGCATTTTCTAGTTTGATCATCTCTTTATTGAGAAATAGTGTACCAAGTTCTATTCGTATGATTGTGCAATTATTAGTAATTGCAGCATTGGTACAAGTGGTATCTTTAGTATTAGGTGCTTTTGCATATAGTGCTTATGAAAGTTTAGCAGTATTTATTGGATTGATCATTACTAACTGTATAGTAATGGGACGTTTGGAGGCTTTTGCTATGGCTAATCGCCCTTGGCAATCGTTTTTAGATGGTGTTGGTAATGGTTTAGGCTATGGTTTTATTCTTGTAGCAATGGCTGTTATTCGTGAGTTGTTTGGCAAAGGAACAATTATGGGATTAGAAATACTAAACCCAATATTTGGACTTTTTGGAGCTACTTATACTCCTAACAACTTAATGGTATTACCTGCTGCTTCTTTGTTTGTTATAGGACTTATGATTTGGGTACAAAGAGGACTAGATGACCGATTGGTTGATATTTCTTAATAGCAGTACTCACTAACGTTTTAATCTTAATCTAATATAAAAATGGATTCTATAAATATATTTATCAAGGCTGCCTTTATTGACAATATGGTATTGGCCTATTTCTTAGGGATGTGCTCTTATTTAGCAGTATCTAAGACAGTGAAAACTGCTTTTGGATTGGGGCTAGCAGTGATTTTTGTTCTAGGTATTACAATGCCTATTAACTGGATGATCAATACTTATTTATTGGCAGAAGGTGCAATTGTAGAAGGTGTAAGTTTAGAGTTTTTACGCTTGATCTTATTTATTGCAGTTATTGCTTCTATGGTACAGTTGGTAGAGATGGTGATAGAAAAAGCCTCTCCCTCTCTATATAATTCTTTGGGGATATTTTTACCACTAATTACAGTGAATTGTTCGATCATGGGAGGATCATTATTTATGGTTTCTCGTGAGTATAGTTTTGGTGAGTCTGTTGCATTTGGTTTAGGTTCTGGCTTAGGTTGGTTCTTAGCAATTATTGCAATTGCAGCTATTCGAGAGAAATTACGTACTGCTGATGTACCACCTGCTTTACGTGGTTTAGGAATTGCGTTTATTCTCACTGGTTTGATGGGAATCGCCTTTATGAGTTTGACAGGATTGAACCCTGCTGACTTTACAAAATAATATACAACTAACATCTTTTAGTGTTAGTATCAATAAAAATACAAACTAGACTATTTAAATATATAATAATATCATGGGATTATCTATAGGGGTAGCAATAGCCGTTTTTTCCATTCTCATACTAATTTTATCTGCAGGATTAGTTGCTGCTAGACGAAAATTACTTCCACAAGGAGAAGTTAAAATCTCTGTAAATGGTGGCGAAAAAGTAATAGAAGTACAACCAGGAGCCTCATTATTAGGGGCATTAGCCGTTGATAATATCTTCTTACCTTCTGCCTGTGGTGGTGGTGGTACTTGTGCTATGT
>JAAEPD010000472.1 GCA_024222455.1 Aureispira sp. | reverse complement strand
TTTGCGTTGATCCGCAAAATAGGAATGAACCTTCTCAATTTAGAAGACAGCAAGATGAGCAAAAATCGAAAACGCCATAAAGCTGCCCGCTCTCACAAATTTAGAGAAAAAATCCTTACTATTTAGATGCGTTTACCCTGGGGGGCTGTAGATTTTCTGAATTTTAGAATAAAAATGGTAAAGGTCATTAGGTTGCTCAAATTTCCTAAAAAAACGACTGGTACAAAAAACATATAATAGAAAGCAAAAAAAGCACATTGTATCCCAAACATAGAATCACTGCTGCCATCTCCCAAAGCAGGCAGGGCATAGGCTACAAAATAAATGATAGTAGATATTGTAAACCAGTGTTTTGGGTCTTTCATATTGAGGTGTATTTATAGTTGTTTTAAGAAAGAGTAGCTTATTCAACTATATGATCTTCTAATTTGTGTTCAGTATCGTTGGGAGATGGAACATTTTCAAAAAAGAAAGAAATAACAATACCTAAACAAGCCAAAGCCCATATATAATAACCTATATGAAATGCTTCCATAGAGTCTCGTGTACCAAAGAGAATAACCCATACAGCTACAGAAACTAACATGATAAGAACAGGAATTATTTTAAGGATAACAGGCCACCTTTTTAGTTGATCAACCTTAGCTAATTTCAAAATGAAAAAGGTTAGCACCATTATATTACTAACATTCCCTAAAAAAAATACAACGTCAGTAAACATAAATGATGCAGCAAAATAGGCGCATTGTGCACCTAATAATACCTCATTTGCTTTTAATGAAAAAGAAGGTAAAACATAGGCTATAAAATAAATAATAGTAGCCAAAAGAAACCATTTAGATTTAATTTTCATTGGGATATAGAGTTTAGAGTGTTTAATGCTATTTCTTGTACCACAAGTCAATATAAATAGGTAAGTGATCACTAAAACCACCTATGAAACGAGGTCCTGCATAAGTTCTAAATGGTTGATATCCCATGTGTTTGTTGTCCTGTTCTAGCAAAAAACGAGCAGCAAAAATATGTGCTCCGCTAGGGTCAGCAAAGAGTTTGTTTTTTCGTTTTTCGGAGAGCAGCGGAGCTGATGCCACTACATGGTCCAATGTCCCCCAATGCCCTTGGTATTTGTGAGAGCCTAGCTGCCAATTTTTGCTCAAAGCATGCATATAATTGTACATATCGGTAGGACCCATATCTTTTTTATGGCCTTTGGCATTGAGTACTTCCACCAAACTTTTGTTTTCTACTTCATCATTAAAGTCACCCATAACAATGATTTTAGCAGAAGGGTTTTTAGCATAGATTTCATCGATTCTTTTACGAACCAAAGAGGCTACATAGACACGTTTGGGTTCACTCTTAGCTTGGCCGCCCCATCTAGAAGGCCAGTGATTGACAAAAACGTGTAGGGTATCTTTTCCTAAGACTTGCCCTGTTATATGAAGTACATCTCTAGTTTTGAGTGTGCTGTCAAAGGGGAAAACTGGACGGATAATCTCATGAGAGAGATATTTAAATTTGTTCTTACGATAAATGAAACCCACATCTATACCACGACGATCTGTAGATTCTTCGTGTACAATGCCATATTTATATTTTTTGAGTGGTGTTTTACTGATAAGGTCTTTCAGCACCTGTTTGTTTTCTAACTCACAAAAGCCAATGACAGAAGGTACTTCCCAGCCTCCTACAGCCATCATTGTTTTATATATATTGTTGAGTTTTAGTTGATACCTATAGAAACTCCAGCGTTTAAGGCCTTTGGGGGTGAAATCATCATCTCTTTTTGCAGGATCATTTTCTGGATAGAATAGGTTCTCTACATTGTAGAAAACTACTCGAATCCCCTTACTGCCTCTAGCTTTATCACTAAAGTCTTTCATCCCCAATTTGATGCTTTCGTCATCTTTGGCTACTTGCTTTTTTGCAGTAGGGCTAAGTGTATCTTGAGCCGTTTTTTGGGCAAAAATAGTAGTAGAGAAGCTTCCTAATAGGCCAAATAGGGCCCATACTATCAGAAATTGTCGCATTTATAGTGGTTTTGAACAGAAAAAATGATATTTTAGATTATACATTAGTTTGTTAAATTTTTGTAAGCTTCTGATAATCAATGATCAATTTATATATTAGAGTTTTTTGTAAATAGTTGATAATCAAAGTTGTTTAACCTGTTGTACAAACTAGTCTATTAACAAAAATAAAAAATTATACCTGTTTTAATAGTATTTTGTGCTTTAATAGCTTCTTAACAAGGCTTAGGGCATATGAACATATAGTTGTTGAATTTATGAAAAAGCGGTGGAAGTTTACAGAATATAACCCTGACGAAGCAGAAGAGTTGCATAATAATTTGCGTGTTAATCCTATTTTTTGTCAGTTATTAGTACAGCGAGGAATTAAAACATTTGACCAAGCTGAACGATTTTTTCGCCCAAAATTAGAGCATTTGCATGATCCTTTCTTGATGAAGGATATGGAAACAGCTGTCCGACGAATAGAGCAGGCCTTAATAAAAAAAGAAAAGGTTCTGATTTATGGAGACTATGATGTAGATGGCACTACTGCTGTAAGTACTATGATGGCCTTTTTTTCTAAGTACCATGATAGTATTAGTTATTATATTCCAGATCGCTATAAAGAAGGCTATGGTGTATCTATGCAAGGCGTAGAATATGCTATCCAAAACCGTTATACACTTATTATTGCTTTAGATTGTGGAATCAAAGGACATGAACCTATTGCTTTTGCCAAATCAAATGGTATTGATTTTATAGTTTGTGATCATCATATCCCCGATGCTACACTGCCAGAGGCTA
This sequence comes from Aureispira sp., assembly GCA_024222455.1. GTDB lineage: Bacteria > Bacteroidota > Bacteroidia > Chitinophagales > Saprospiraceae > JAAEPD01. Next base: position 1,370 of record JAAEPD010000472.1, on the reverse strand, counting down.
TAGCGATACTAAATCCAAAACAAGAAGACTGTGATTATCCTTATAAAGAGTTGAGTGGTTGTGCCATTGGATTTAAGCTGATACAAGGGTTTGCACAATACAATGATATTCCCTTTGAGGAAATTACAGAATTACTGGATTTAGTTGCCATTAGTTTAGCTTGTGATTTTGTGCCACTGACAGAAGAGAATCGCACTTTAGTTTACTTTGGCTTGCAGCGGTTGAATGAGAACCCTAGATTGAGCTTAAAGATAATTAAACAGCTTTTGGAGCGCCAGCCTAATTACACTATACGTGATATTGTTTTTGGAATAGGGCCATTGATTAATGCCGCTGGTAGGATAGAACATGCTAAAGAGGCTGCAAATCTCTTGTTGGCAACAGATGAGCAGGTTGCCTATAATTGTACTAAAAATTTAATGCTTAAGAACCAAGAACGTAGGGATATTGAAAAACAAATAGTGAAGGAAGCTCATGTATTGGTTGACGATGATGTGAGTTTTGGGGATAAAAAAACAACTGTGCTTTATCGTCCGCATTGGCATAAAGGAGTAGTGGGGATAGTAGCTTCTCGTATGGTTGATTCTTTTTTTAGGCCAACTATTATTCTGACTCAATCCGAAGGGAAAGTGGTTGGTTCTGTGCGTTCTGCTGGTGGGTTTGATATTCACGAAGCTTTGGAACAATGTGATGATTTGTTAGAAAACTGGGGAGGGCATAAATATGCTGCTGGTCTGACACTAGAAGAAAAGAACTTAGAAGCTTTCAAAAAGCGTTTTGATAATGTAGTAGCTACTGGATTAGCACCTCAACAACACAAACCTACACAGCGAATAGATGCAGAGGTGGAATTAAAAGTTATTGATCAAAAATTTTGGAATATACTCAAACAGTTTGCGCCTTTTGGGCCTGAAAATATGCGACCAGTATTTTTCTCTAAATTTTTGAAAGATACAGGCTATTCTAAACTAATAAAAGATCAGCATATTAAGTTGGTTGTTCGACAAGGTGATTCTAAACCTATACAGGGCATCGCCTTTGGTTATGCCGACTATTTTGAGGATTTGGTAGCTCGTAAACCTTTTCATCTTTGTTATGTCTTGGAGGAAAATGTATATATGGGCAAGTCTAAATTGCAGGCTAATGTGAAAGATATTCGGTTTAATTAGTTTTTAGAACCTAGACTAGATAAAAGCATAGCAATAGAGTTGCTATTTCTCTATTGCTATACTTTTTGGTTCTCTGACAGTTTTTGCCAAAAAGGGAAAAAAAGTTAAGTTGGTCTAAAAATAAAAATGGCATTAGACTTAGAAATTTACACAGGGATTCTGAATATACCTAATTTGAAAGTTGAAAAAGTAGAGTATTCA
>JAAEPD010000471.1 GCA_024222455.1 Aureispira sp. | reverse complement strand
TAATACTTTTCTTATTGATGCAAAATGCATTTCCTCGTTATTTGTGCGGTTTACTCCCTTTCGCATTTTTGATAAAAGGTCGATTATCAGGTTGGCTAAGCCAACTTCATATTGGACTGCCTATAGCGGTATTACTACTCATTTTATTTATTGGTGACTTTCCTAAATACTTGAGCAAAATTCATGACGATTTTGATGGCCCAATTGAAGGAATGGTCAAGTTTATAGAAAAGACTGCTAGTCCTGATGATAATATTTGCTTAGGTTATGGTGATTTACCTCTTAAGTTTTATCTCCCCAATAGAGTTTATGGTGGTTTAGCCGCAGATTTGCCTGAAGATCCCAATATTTTAGACATTATTATTATAAGACAAAACCCTATCACTGATCGTGATTTAGGTGTTTCGCAACTTTTAATGCAACATTTAGACAATAGTCAAGGACAATATAAAGCGTATCAAATCAATGTTCAGGATCATCGCTTTCAGAATAGAGAAGTGCCTACAGAACATATTTATACCAGTCGAAAAGTAAAAAATCCATTAGTCATTCATAAAAAACAGTAGTTAATCATCATGAACTTAACAGTTGCTATCAAACGTGCGTTATTGAGTGTTTCGGACAAAACCGGTATTGTAGAATTGGCTCAAGAGCTTCAAAAAGTGGGTTGCGAAATTATCTCAACAGGAGGTACTCGTCGCAAACTAGAAGAAGCGGGCATTCCTACTACCGAAATTTCGACTGTTACAGGAAATCCAGAGGCCTTTGGAGGTCGTATGAAAACGATTTCGTTTAATATTGAATCTGCATTATTATTCGATCGTGAAAAAGATGCCGAAGAAGCAAAGGCTTTAAAGATTGAACCAATTGATTTGGTTGTTTGCAATCTTTATCCTTTTGAGCAGGTGCTTAAGCAAGGTGCAGACTTTGAAACCTTGGTAGAAAACATTGATATAGGAGGGCCTACAATGGTTAGAGCAGCTGCCAAAAACTTCAAGCATGTAACCGTAGTTACTCAACCTAGCGATTACGCTCAACTTATAGCAGAATTGAACAATGCGGAGGGGACTACCTCTTATGAGTTTCGTAAACAACTAATGGCTAAAGCCTTCAATCATACTGCTGATTATGATGCGCTAATTGCCACTACTATGGACAAGGAAAATGGCTTACATTCTCTACGTCTAGGGTTTGATGGTGGTCAAGAGCTTCGTTATGGAGAAAACAGCCATCAAAAGGCATTTTTCTACCACGAAAAGAATCAAAGCAACTCTTTAGCAAACATGAATGTGCTACATGGTAAAGCTTTATCTTTTAATAATATCCTAGATATCAATGCAGCTTTAGAAGCAATTAGTGATAGCACTTTATCGGCTTGTTCAGTTGTCAAACATAATAATCCTTGTGGATTGTGCGAAGGGCCAGATGATAATCAACGTAAATTATTAGAATTGGCTTGGGCTGGTGATCCTATCTCTGCATTTGGTTCTATCATTGCTTTCAACCGTCCATTAAAACTAGAGACAGTTGAGTTTTTTGAGTTGAATAATACAGATAAAAGCAAGCGTAAATTTATAGAAGTCGTTATTGCTCCTAAGATTGACGCAGATGCTTTAGCCTATCTACAGTTCCACAAAAACTTGCGTGTAATCGAATTTGATCCTGCTAGTTTGAATAAGTCTATAGACTTACGTTACCTCAATGGAACTCTACTTTGCCAAGATGCAGACAACCAACTACACAGCAAAATAGAGAATAAAACGGAATATGCTTTAGATATTACAGCTTCTCAACCGTTGATCGAATTTGGATTACGTTCTATGCGTAGCATCAAGTCAAATTCTATTACAATAGTAAGAGAACAAGATGGTTTCTTACAACTGTTAGGAATGGGTGCTGGTCAGCCAAATCGTTTGATTGCTACACAACTCGCTATCGAAAAAAGTCGTGAGAACTTGCGCAATGAATATACTGGCGATGAAGTTGATTTTGAGGCTTACGTTCAAACTGAATTGGGCAATGCTATGTTGATTTCTGATGCATTTTTCCCATTTGCTGATAATGTAGAATTAGCTGCGGCTAAGGGTATTCGCAAGATATCTCAGCCTGGTGGTTCTATCCGTGATAAACACATTATAGCTGCTTGTAATAAGTTGGGTGTAGCTATGGTATTCACTGGTTTAAGACACTTTAAGCATTAATAATATCCGTTTTTAATTGAATAATTGTTGTTTAAAAAAATATATAATGACTTGTTTAACTAAATTCCACAGCGATAAATTAGCTACTATTCATTCTGGTAAAGTGCGTGACAGCATTCGTGTTGACGATAAAACACGCATGATTGTAGTGACTGACCGCATCTCTGCCTTTAATAAAAAGATCAAAACGCCTATTCCTAATAAAGGGGCAATTTTGAACGGTATAGCTAATTTTTGGTTCGACAAAAGCAGTTCGATTATAGACAACCATATAATTCGTCAGATTGACGAGAACATAACCTTAGTAAAAGAAGCTGAGCCTATTCGTGTAGAAATGGTAGTTCGTGGTTACTTGACAGGTTCTATGTGGCGTGGTTATGAGGCTGGTCAACGCACCTTTAGTGGTGTAACAGTTCCTGATGGGTTGACCAAAAATCAAAAATTTGACACTCCCCTCATCACACCAACAACCAAAGATGAAGACGATACCGAAATTGACGAAGCTGCTATTATAGCTAATGGTTTGGTAACTGCTGAGGTATTCCAACAAATGAAGGAAAAGACTTTAGCTTTATTTAACCTAGGAAGTACTTATTTGGCTGAACGAGGAATTATCTTAGTGGATACAAAATATGAATTTGGTTTATTGGATGGTCAATTGATTATCATTGACGAAATGCACACTCCTGATTCTTCTAGGTTTTGGCCAGCAGATGGTTATGCTCAAAATCCTGCTACAGTAGAGCAAATCGACAAAGAGTTTGTCCGTCAGTGGATGTTGGCTAACAAAATTGATGGTGAAGTACCATTGATCTTAGCAGATGAAGTGATTGCCGAAACAAGCAAGCGTTACCAAGAAATTTACGAATTGGTTACCGGTCAAGACTTGACGATTAGTGCAGCTCCAATGTTAGAGCGTATTCACCAGAATTTGGTTGATGCTGAATTGTTGGGTACTGATGATCAGATTTCTTTGAATTAAATTACTCTCGCAGAGGCGCAGAGCAAAAGGAGAATTTCTCTTACTATCTTAACTAGAAATATATAAATACCATGTTATCACAACCTATATCGCCATTAGATGGCCGTTATGCTTATAAATTAGAAAAACATCAACACTATTTCTCTGAAATGGCATTGATGCGTGGACGTTGTTTAGCTGAATTGTACTATGTTTTAGCATTGAACGAGACTGGCTTATTTGAGCCGCTTAACGATGCAGAAAAAGCAAATATTCAAGATGCTATTGATAACTTTTCAGAGGCTGATTATAATAGAATCAAGGAGATAGAAAACACAACTAAGCATGATGTGAAGGCTTGTGAAATATTCTTGAGAGAGCGTACACAATTGCGTGATGTCAATCTTTTGCACTTTGCGTTGACCTCTGAGGATGTGAATAATTTGGCACATACTTTCTTGCTAAAAGAGTATTTAGAAGATTTGCACTTGCCTCAAATAGAGAGTGTACTCAACAAACTAGCAGATTTAGCGGATAGATGGAAAGCGATTCCTTTTCCGAGTCGTACACATGGTCAAAAAGCATCTCCAAGTACTGCTGGTAAAGAGTTGGCGGTATTCATCAATCGTATTTTGAGAGTATACAAGAAGCTTAAGGAATTCAAATTCTATGGTAAATTGAATGGTGCAGTAGGCAACTACTCTGCTATGCTTTCTGCTTTTCCTGATTTTGACTGGTTGACTTTCTCTCACAATTTCTTGAAAAAACATGGTTTAGAGCCAAATCTAGCAACAACACAGATCGAAGATCATGACACTTGGGCTGCTTATTTTAACCTAACTCGTCAGATCAATAATATTGTAATGGATTTGGATGTAGATTGTTGGTTGTATATATCTAAGGATTTATTCTCTGAGAAATCTCAAGAAAATGAGGTAGGTTCATCTACTATGCCACATAAGGTAAACCCAATCAACTTTGAAAACAGTGAAGGAAATCTAATGTTTTCTAACTCTATGTTAGGTATGCTTTCGGATAAGCTTTGCCGCTCTCGTATGCAGCGTGACCTTTCGGACAGTACAGTTGAGCGTAATATGGGTGTAGCGCTTTCTCACTCTTACTTGGGTTTATCGGAGACATTGCGTGGTTTGAATAAGCTGCAAATCAATGAGCCACTATGTAGAGAAGAATTAGACGACAGTCCAGAGCTTTTGGCTGAACCTATTCAGACTATTCTGAAAATAGTAGGTGTTAATGATCCATATACCTTACTAAAAAAGGCTTCTAGAGGTAAAAAACCTACTCGTGAAAGCTTGACAGAGTTGGTCAACAGCTTAGATATTGATCAAGCAATCAAGGACCGTTGCAACAACTTGCAGACGATTGATTATATCGGTGATGCTGTGCGTATTTGTGATTTGGTATTAGAGGAACTAAAGGCTGCGTTGTAAGCAGACATTAGATATTAGACTGTTAGAATTAAGACTGTATATATTCTTACAAAGACACTAAGTCCACAAAGTTTTTTTTGATTATTAAAACTATTATATAAAAATGGCTACTCCATATATAGACGAAGAAAACATTAAACTCACTCCTGAGAAAATGGCCATCATAGGAAGTGGTGGTCGTGAGCATGCTTTGGCTTGGAAATTTGCTCAAGAGTTGCATTGGGATAATGTATATACCTTGCCAGGTAATGCAGGTATTCCTAATAGTCATCCGATGGATATTAATGATTTTGAAGCCATAGAAGCTTTCTGTAAGGAGCATGAGATCTCTTCTATTTTTGTAGGTCCAGAAGCACCTTTAGCCAATGGAATTGTTAACTACTTCCAAGAATCTAAGTCTAAAATCAAGGCTTTAGGCCCAGGTAAAGTAGCGGCTCAACTAGAAAGCTCTAAGATTTTTTCTAAAAAATTCATGGAGAAACATGGTGTAGCTACCTCTCCTTTCCAAGCTTTTGAGCGTGTTTCGGATGCTCAAGCATTGGTTATAGAAAAAGAAGGAAATCTAGTTATTAAGTATGATGGACTAGCTGGAGGTAAGGGTGTTTACGTTTGTGATAGTATAACAGAAGCAAATGAGGCTTTGGAAGAGTTGAGAACTAATTATGGAGAAGATTGTCCATTCTTGATAGAAGATAAGATTGTTGGGGACGAAATCTCTATTATTGGTTTTGTAGACAACCAATGTATCAAATTACTATTGCCTTCTCAAGATCATAAACAACTAAATGATGGCGATACGGGGCCTAATACTGGTGGAATGGGCGCTTTTTGTCCTGTTCCTTTTTGGGATGAAGAATTGAGGGATTTGGTACAAAAAACGATTGTACAACCAACTTTTGATGGAATCCAAGCAGAAAACATGTATTACAAAGGTGTTATTTACTTTGGTATCATGATCGGTGCAGATGGCCCTCAACTCTTGGAATATAATGTACGTTTTGGAGACCCAGAAACAGAGGTTTTGTTGCCTTCACTCAAAACAAGTTTATTCGAAATTTTCAGAACTTGCTTCAGCAATATGTTGACTAATTTACCTTTTGAATTTAATGAAGGTTATTTTGTAGATATAGTGCAAGTATCGGGTGGCTACCCTAAGGCTTATCCTAAAGGTTATGCAATTGAAGGTTTGGATACTGTACAGGAAGACACATTGGTGTTTCATGCAGGCACAAAACTAGAAAACGATCAGATTGTAACCAATGGTGGTCGTGTTTTGAATATTGTTTGTCAAGGAAACACGTTGGAGGAAGCTATAGAAAAAGCCTATAGCGAATGTGCTAAAATTACGTTTAAGGATCAATATTACCGTAAGGATATTGGTCAACGCAAAAATATAATGTTTAAAGCTTAAGTTTAGAATACATTATTATGAAAAAGATAGCGATTTTTATATCTGGAAGAGGTAGCAATATGAAAGCTATTTTGGAACAATGCAACAATGGTGTTCTTCAAAATGTAGCTCAACCTATTCTAGTATTTTCTAATAATCCAGAAGCTGCTGGTTTGGAGACTGCAAAGTCTTATGGCATTCCAACAGCCTCTATTCCCTCTAAGGGCAAAAAGCGTGTAGCTTTTGATCAAGAGGTTATTGATTTTTTAGAAAACTATGATATTGACTATATTGTATTAGCTGGCTATATGCGTGTATTGTCCAAAAGATTTGTTCAAGCATTCAAGAACAAAATTATCAATATACATCCTGCAGACACCCATCAGCATAAAGGTTTGCATGCTTATGAATGGGCTTACAATAGCAATCTAAAGCATACTAAAATAACAGTACACTATGTAGATGAGGGTGTGGATACAGGTAATATTATAGCTCAGGCAGTTGTCAACTTGGAAGGTGCTAAAACATTGGAAGACATAGAAAAAAGAGGCTTAGCCGTAGAACATCGTTTTTATAGCCAAACATTGGCTGAAGTAATGAAAGCTTAATCATACTACTAGACAGTTAGAAGTTAGACTATAAAAGATCTTTGTCTATCAAAAAAAGCTAGTAGAATAAAGCTACTTTTAAAACAGACTTTTTTATTAAAAAAATACACCATAATTATGTGTGGAATTGTAGGTTTTATAGGAAGAGAACAAATTGTTTATGACTTGGTTATGGGGCTGACTGCTCTACAACATAGGGGGCAAGATGCTGCTGGCATTATCACCTTCAAGAAGCTTTTTCACACAAAAAAAGGCTTGGGTTTAGTCAATAGTGTATTTCAGCCTAAACACTTAGAACGTTTGGTTGGAGATATTGGAATTGGTCATGTTCGGTACACCACTCACGGTACCAACGAGCTCAAAAATGCTCAACCTATATCGACCAATTACCCATTAGGTATAGCGATGGCGCACAATGGCAACATTACCAATTTTGAGGAAATTAGCCGAACACTATATGAAGATTACCACATCTTACCTGCGACCACAAATGATTTGGAACTAATCCTGTATACCTTTGCAGCAGAGCTAAAAACCAAAGATTTAGGAAATATAACACCTGATGCCATTTTTGATTCGGTAGAAGCTACCCAAAAGAAAGTACATGGTGCTTATGCAGCTATCACTGTGATTGCTAATCATGGTCTATTAGCATTTTCTGATCCTAATGGTATTCGACCAATCACCTTAGGCAAAAAAGAAACTCAAGAAGGTGTTATTTATGGTTTTGCTTCCGAAACGGTTTGTTTTGATCACCTAGGTTATGAGGTAGTTCGCAATTTAGAACCAGGCGAAATGGTTTTTATTGATAATGATAAAACTATCCATTCTCGCAAAGGACACCAATTAAAACAAAGTTTCTGTGTATTTGAGTTTATCTACTTTGCTAGAGAGGATTCTAGTTTGCAAGGTCGTTTGGTAGCTGGTCAACGTGTAAAAATGGGTCGTTTGTTAGGCGAAAAGGTAAAAGCACTTGGTTTAGAACCTGATATTGTAATAGATGTACCTAATTCTGGCTATTTTGCTGCCTCTGGTTGTGCCGAAGTCTTAGGTATTCCACACCGTAGAGGCTTGGTCAAAAGTAATTATATCGGACGTAGTTTTATCTCTCCCAATCAAGCAGAACGAGAAGATATTGTAAAACGTAAATTGAATCCGATCAAAAAAACGGTAAAAGGTAAAAAGCTTGCTGTGGTAGATGACTCCATTGTACGTGGGACAACGTCTAAGCGTATTGTACAAATTCTAAGAGAAGCTGGAGCTGCTGAGATTTACTTTATATCAGCCTCCCCTCCTATCAAAAACCCTTGTATTTATGGTATTGATATGTCTGTAACTACAGAGTTGATAGGTGCTCAAAAAACAGAGGATGAAATCCGTGATTATATTGGTGCAGATGCTTTAGTTTATCAAACATTGGATGATCTAAAAAGCCTGTTTACAGAGTTGCCAACTTGTATGGCTTGTCTTTCGGGTAAATATCCGACTCCAAATGCCAAAGAAGCCCTACAAATGATAGAAGAAGAACGTTTAGCTATTAGAGATTAAATAATAGACCTTTTTTCGAAATTCAAAAGAAAGCTGTACATTAGTACTATCGTTTGTTACGATAATATCGTAATGTATAACACGAATAATTACAACTTAGTATTAGTACTATTTGCTCATGTTGAGCACTATTGCGCAAGATGATCTTATATACTGTTTTAGATAATAACTACTGAAAGTGTGATCTTATGAAAACAAAACTTGTATTGTGGGGCACCAAAGGTGCTGATGAATCTACCGAAAAAGTGCTCCTAGCGCTAGAGTTACATCCTGATGAAAACAAAGTATCAACGTGGTCCTTTGAAGGAGAATTGGCTACTGAAGAGTTTTCGGAACAATTACTTAACCAATGGAGAAAAGGCGAAACAGTTGCTTTTCCAGAAGGCCTAATAGCTAAAGAGGAAGTATTAACAGCGAGTGCTGTTTTATTGCCAGAAGGTATTGTGGTTGAAAAAGACGAAATACTTAAACGCACTCAAACAGAGTGGATTTTTATAGTATTGTCTACTAAATTGTTCAGAAACTATGAAACCTCTTTAGGTGATCTACAAGAAAAAGTAGAAGCACTATCCGCTTATGACAAAAAGCTTTGGAGTGACCTCAAAGAGTTTTGGGCAGCTGTGCAAGCACAGTCTCGTGAGCAAAACTTATTTAAGGAACATACCAATAGCTTACGTAATAAAACTAACGAACTTTTTGCTCGTCTCAAAGAATTACGTTCTGTAGAAGATGCTGCTTTTGAAGCTGTTGCTCAAACAAATTTTGATAAGGTTGCAGAACGACTTGTAGTGGTAGAAGACACCTTGAAGGGAGAAAATGTCAATCTTCAAAACTTGTTTGAAACACTAAAAGCTATTCAACGTGATTTTCATGGCACTAAGCTAACTCGTGCTTTGCGTTCTAAACTTTGGGAGCGTATTGATAGTGCATTTAAAGCCGTAAAAGCAAAACGTTTTCCTGGAGGAAGCTCTGCAGAAGGTCGCCTAAGTCGTCGTATCGATGGCTTAAAGCAAGCTATTGCTAAAATGAAATCTTCTATTGATAGAGATGAACGTGATTATAAATTCCAAACTAAAAAATTGGAATCTGGTCGTGCAGGTCAATTAGAAGCTCAATTGGCTGAGGTAAAAGCTAAAATGGTCAAAGATCGCATGGATTCTAAACAACGTAAGTTGGATGACATGAATAAAACAATGGAAGAGTTGAATGTTCGCCTCAAAAAAATGCAAGAACAGACTGCTAAGGATCAAGCCGCTGCTGCTGCTAAGCTAGCAAAACAACAAGCTGCTAAAGAAAAGGCGGAAGCAGAAGCTGCTGCTAAAAAGCTAGCAGAAGAAGCAAAGGTTGAAGAAACAACAGTAACTCCTACAGACGAAAAAGTAGTAGAGGAAGTCAAAGAAGAAGCAAAAGAAACAGTGGAAGAAGAGAAGCCTGCTCCTGTACAAGAGGAAAAAGCACCTGTAGAAATAGTTATAGAAAATAAAGGTTCTGACGAGGAAGAATAATTGATTCTTCTTATAAAAAAGATAAAAGATTGATTGCTTATTGTAAGCAATCAATCTTTTTTATGGGTTTATCTTACGTAAATCTCCATACAGTATAGGATTTCCTGGTCTAGATTGCATGACAAAATTATCTAGACGAATAGTATTTTTTTGCTCATTCCAAAAGAAGGTTTTGATTTTAGCGCCTTCTAGCTCTTCTAACTCTCGAATGACATGCGCTATTCTGATAGAATAATAAACTCTTGTCCATTCATTAGCTTTGGGCTCAAAACTACTGACCTCTGCAGCTTGCCAAAATAGATCTTTCTCGTCTTTACTAATCACAAAAACTAACTTACCACTAGGGTATTCCCCTTTTATATCTATAGCTATATCTATAATCCTATTGACACCACGTATCCATTCACTAGCATCCTGCTCCAATGTTGGCCCCCATTCTTCACCCACAGGCATTTCATAATAAGGATTATTAGGATTCAAGGAGTCGTGCTTAATCCAATATTCATGATATCTCCAAGGAAAGATAGCTAAATGAGTTGTATCATTCCGCCAAAAATCTACAGTTGTTTTAGCGTTCACCTCAAAGTCAAAAGGTTTTGGAGTTGCTTCTTCCTCTTTAGCCAAAACCAATAGTTCATAATTAATACCATAATGTAATTTATGAATATAGGGATATTGCTCAATAGCTATTGGCTGATAAACTTCTGGCATTGCTCCAAAAATCAAGTAAGGTTTATTCTCAGCTTTAATGTATTCCTTGAATGCTTGAGGCGATAAATGCTGCTCTCCAAATTTCCAATATTCAAAATCCGCCTCTAGCAAATCCATATAACGTTGTGTAAACGCTGGAGTCTCACCAAATACAATAGTCACTTCATCTCGCTCATGCGAACTCAAAAAATCTTGGCAGGTTGTTACAAACTCTTTGTAGGCATAGTTGTAAACCGTTTTGAAATGCCAACGCTCATAAATCAAGGACCATGTTATGATGACTAATAATGTAGATATGACTAACGATTTCCACCATTTATTCCACTTATCAGCTACAAAAGAGCCAAAAAACATTAGCATAAATGGGTAAGAAAACACTAAATGTGAAGTGCGTAAAATTGGGCTTTTTTCGATAGAATACCATACTCCAAATACCAAAGGAATTACAAACCAACCAAATGCTGCCAAGCGTAACTTGTTCCTCCTTTTTACAAACATTTCCATACTATGGCTCCCTGCTGCAATAATAGCCAAAGAAATTGCAAGTATAACTACTCTAGAATTGTGAAAGATCCATAAAAAGTGCTCTTCCGGAAATTGCCAAGTAGGTTTACCATACCAAGCTACGCCTCCCACCTCAAAGATATGATGGTATGTAATTCTTAAGTGGGGAATAAAAAGAATTCCTATTGCTAATCCTGCTAAAAGATAGCTTTTCAACTGTTGTTTAGATACAAACATAAATCCTGACAGGCCAACTAAAACTGCTGAAATAGCTGTAAAATAATGATTGTACAAACACAAAGCACCTGCTAAGACAAAGCTTATCCAGTATTTTCGAGTAGACTCTTTTTCTGAGAACAGCAATGCTGTCCAAGCCCATACCATCCATAACAATAAAAATAATCCACTACTATAAGGACGAGCGATAGGCACATACATAACTCCAAACTGCAAGGTGCTATATAAGGCTGTGGCATATAACCCTGCATTGGTGCTAAACCACTCTTGTGTAATCTTAAATACTAAATAAATGGAGGCTATTCCCATTAACATAAATGGGAGCTTGACAGCTAACTCTGAAGTGCCAAATATGCCAGTCCACAAATACATCAGTACATGCGTAAAAGCAGGATGTGTGTCGTTCCAAACTGCGTTATTGATTAGCTCACTAAAAGAACCTACGTCTATACGATTCAGTGCACTTAACTCATCATTGATAAAGGGGATACCATAGGGATTGTAACAACGTAAAATAACTCCTACTGCTAGACATAAGCCTAATAGTATTTTGTCTATTGAATCCATATGTTTAGAGAGGTCCTTCATTAGTCAACTGTTACTGTTTGTTCTGCTCCTACATCTAACCATTCCCAATAACGATCAGCTACGATTACACCTAGTTTTAGCTTGTAAGTTCCTGCTACTTTAGGCATAGTTACTTGCAGGTATTGCTGATGTGCTTTTGCAACATCTAACTCTATAGGTGTTTTATTATTTCGGATAGGGACTAGTGTGTCGCTCTGTATCCACTGAAACCCTAGGTATACTCGATCTGAATTCAATTTTTCAGCTCCTTTATTCAAAAGTTCAATTGGAATGAACAATTGCTCTCCTACTTTATATTTTGTTGGCCAATCCAAAACCTTGAGTTCTAGAGCTTCTCTTATCTTGTTTAAATCAGCTAATTCTTTGCCTTCTGGAATTGTGCCTACACCTCCATTCAATGGAAGATAGTATCCTGGTTTTAATTCAAAATAATCTGGATTTACACTCTTATCTGGATAGGCTTCATCTAACCGGAATAAGTATTCATTCTCTGCCATCAACAAGCGCCTAGCTCCTGTTCTGAAATCTCTATTGTAACAGATAGTGACTGTTTTATTGGCAGGATTAATTTTTGAAAGTAGCATGGTCTCTATCGGATAAGACCAATTGGTTCCTAATCCTAGATAATCTATATTCTCTTCCTTTACTTTAAACTTGTTTCCCTCTAGGCCTTGACAATGTGTAATTAGGCGACGCATAGTGTCTGATCTGTCTACAAAAGCATGTCCTGTATCATAGATCCCTATTATTCTGTACACAATAATGGCTCCCCAAAATAAACTCCCAATCAAAAATTGGCGCCCTTCTAGTTTTGGTAAAAAATCCATTCCTAACAAGAAAATAACCACCATTACAATTGGATAATAACATTGCTCTTGATAGCGTGTATGCTCTAACACAGGATAGGCCAACACATTCATATACTGAATGACAAAAATAGCAACTAAAAAGACAACTAACATCATCCATAAACGTTTCCATAACAAGTAAACTACTGTTGCAAAAAATACCAAGACTAATGCAAAGTATCTATCCCACATAACCTCTACAAATCCACTTAGGTATGTGCTGTTAAGAAAACTTCGTTCGTATAAGTTGCCTGTTATATCCTTCATTCTTAGTATCTCATACCAAGTTGGGAAGAGTTGTTTATAAGCAAAAACAGCTAGCATACAACTAAGTATTAGCACATAAATTTTCAGGAACTTCCATCTATAGTGATACCAATGCCAGACTAGGATCAACCCCAATACGGGTAGTGTAGTAGGATGACTAGTGCTTATAATATAAGTCAATAATGTTAATAGAAAGTATTGCCCTGTACTTTGTTTTCCATGCTCCAAGGCTACTGCAAACCAAACCATAAATCCTGTGGCATAGTAGAGCTCAAATCCAGGAGAGTAATAGCCATAATCCATTCCAACAACTTGTATTCCTAAGAGCAGGAAGCCTGCTGCTATACTGTTATAGACATAGCGCGTGATTAGGTAGAGGCTGTAGAAAAATAAAACATGTGCTAAGGAATATAAGATTAGAATTGTCTTGATGGAAGCACCTAATTTCACTGCAAGAAAGGGCAACCATTCATGAAATGCTAATATCCATCGACCATGTTCTATCTGTAAGGCTTCGTTGTGTATCACTTTGGCTACAAAAAAGGCTGTATCGCCAAACAATCGTTCTTGATAGAAGTATATAGCCATGAGCCCCAGTACTGCAAAAGCAATATGGGTTGCAATATCAACTCCGAGATGGGATTGTTTTGAAATATCTGTATCCTTAACCATTGGCTAAAGATAGGTATTGTATTTTAATAATAGTTGGTGGGTTTTTAGAATTTTATGCTAAAGTCTAAAAAACCCACCAACTAATTCTATAAGCGAAGAAAATTTAATGGTGTCCACCTTTTTTGCAACAAGCAGGCAATTTTTCATAGGCATTCTGATTGCCTAGCACATCATCAGCATCATAACCTACTTGGGCTATTTTGTTTTTGATCTTTTCTACAGAAATTTTGCCCTCTATATATTCTGCTGTAAAAATCTGTGTCTCAGGATTAAGATCAACAGAAATGATTCCTTTTGTGTTCTTAAAAGCTCCTTCTATAAAGCCCTTGCAAGTACCACACTGTGCTGAGGTTTTGATGGTTATAGTTTGCGTAACAGCATTACTGTTTTTAGGTTTTCTATTCTTTTCCGTCTTTTCTTTAGGTTGAAAAGTGTAACGTACACCTCCATAAACTCTAATCCCCATGACAGGTGCAAAAATAGAAGTAGCATCAAACTGAGGATAAGCACCTGTTTTATCATTTCCAAAAGGATCTTGATATCCTAAAATTGGTGCTTCTTGGCGATAATTGGTCAAATTTTCGGCTCCTAGATAAATTTCTAAACCATTTTTGAAGTACTTGGTAGTATGCATATTAACCAATACATAAGCTGGTGAAGTTGCCTGTTTTCTATATCTTGGCAACCCTGCTGTACTTCCATTTACGCTAGGTAGACGTTGTGGGCCTACTATTTGAGCTGTCACATTAAAATCCCAATCCTTTTCGGGAGTAGTATAATGCAAATGGGCCAATCCTCTATGTTGTGGCGTCAAAGGTTGTGTATTCAAAACACCATTGTAAGTAGAACGAACATCGTTAAACTTGTAGGCTAAACGCATTTCTAAACCAGAAATAAGGTTTTGTGTATAAGCCAATAAAAAACTATTTGCAAAGGATTTTCCTTGGAGATTGTATAGTTGTAGCTGATCATTTCTAGTATCTATATCTGCTATAAGCTGATTCTCAAAATCGGTGCGATAAGCATCTAAACTTATATTGGCATCTTGTCCTAATAACTTAAAATTGCTCGTAAAATTGAAACCATAGTTCCAAGCGACCTCTGGCATAATAGTTTCTTGCAACACAAACTCTCTATTGCTAGGCATGTAACGTAGGTTTTCTACAAATACATTGGGATTTCGTACTCCACGACCAGCAGAAGCACGAATAACAATATCATCCGTAAAATTATACTTGAGATTGATTCTTGGTGATGGGTATAACTTGGAAAACTTTTGAGTAGCTAGCCAATCTCCTCTTATTCCTAGTATCAGACCAAAGGCATTGCCCCTAAGTTCATTAAACTTTTTGGAGAAATCGTATTCTACATAAGCACTAGCCGTATGCTCTGTTCTATCATAATTAATATCATTGAACTGCTCTTTAAAATCGATAATATCATAAGTCAATCCAGCCACTAAACCATGCTCATCGTTGACTAGATTAGTTTGGAATATTAGATTTGCATAACCGTTGCGTTGCAAAGCATCATATCTACGATTGCCAAAGAAGGATTTGTGTTCATGTACATTCCCATGATAAATAACAGCAATACTCTGTGCAGGATTTTTGAACCCCATATAGCCCACTTTTCCAAATGCTTCTATTCTGCGCACATCAGCACCTAAATAATATAAATCATGGTTAGTTCCTGTGTGATAGTCGTGACCTTTGTCTGTTTGTCCACTAGATCTTTGATCTAAAATACCTTGTACATTGATCTCTGCATGTAAAGCATCACTTTTGTGGTGTAATCTCCATACCCCATTAAGTTGTTTGCGGTTAGGAATATCTAAAAAAGTGTCATGATTGTGGTCTTCAGCATTGTTGAAATAATTGCCATGCAACAACACACCTGTACTCCACTTTTCGCTCAACTTAAAGTTAAGATGTGTATTAAGTTCTATACGTCCTAAATGATTACCAAATAGATTAATAAAAAACATTGGAGCCTTATTAGGCTTAAGCAGTTCTACATTTATCAATCCTGTTATGCTTTGAGCACCATTACGTACTGTACTTGCCCCTTTTGATATTTGGATACTTTCTACCCAAGTTCCAGGTATATATTCCAAACCATAAGCACGCCCTAAACGATTGAACATTGGACGCTTTTCGAGCATCATTTGAGTGTAGGTTCCTTTCAATCCTAACATTTCTATTTCTCTAGCTCCTGTGACAGCATCCGAAAAACTAACATTGACTGTTCCATTATTTTCAAAACTTTCGGCAAGATTACAACAAGCTGCACGCCCCAATTCGCATGCACTCAAAGTCTCCATATTGATAGGATTAAGCGTTGAGGTAAAATTGCTTCGCTCGGTCGTTTCTACATTTATTTGCTCTATAGTTGCGTTGGATTGTACAATCAACTCCAAGCGATCTTCATTTGGTAAGATTTCTACTACTGCGGTTTCATAACCAACATAGTTTATCTCTAAACTGTAGGCTTTGAGAGTATCTATCCGATCTATGGTAAACCAACCATCGATATCTGTTACAGCGGATTTGGTAGTACCTTCCCAATTGACTGTAGCCCCAATCAAAGGCTCTTTTTCTTCACTAACTACTAAAGCTGAAAATTTGATACTATTCTGTGCTTGGAGATTAAAAACTCCAGCTAATATGCATATATATATTAATATTGCTTTCATACAATTATACTTGTTTTTTCAAGCTTATCTAAAGCCTGAATATAGTTTTATATTCTATTTCTTTTGGTTGAGATAGAATACAGTCTAACAGATATAACGTTGAATAGCTTGAAGGAGTTGCCGTCCGCTAGGCAAGGGAGGCGCTTTATTGGAAGGTATTTTATTATAGATATTGGGTAAGATCCAATCTTGAGTAGCTGTATATGCTACCATAAGTTTATTTGGAATTATAGCTACCCAATTGCTAAAATCTATATTTAAATTATCTTGTGTATGTGCTTGATCTAAGGTAAGATATTGGCTACCATTGCTACAACAATCCTTACTTACCTTTTCTGTCTTCTTGTCTATAGATGGTTTGGTGCAATGTGTAGGTTTAGTTGTTTTTTTGCAACAACTGTGTGTTTTCACTTCTTTTTGGAGCTTATGCTTACAACAAGTTTGAGGCTCCACCTCACTAAATATAGCTACTTTTAGCTGATCAGTGCAGTGACACAACAAAATATCCATGCTAATTCCTACATTAGAAATTAGCATTAATATGGCTAAAAAGAAAGCGATATGTGATGATCGTTTTTGCATAAGTAGTATAAAGATAGTTCTTTATCTATAAAAATGGAAGTGTTCAAGCCCTATTAAAGCTGTTTTAACTAGTATTTATTTGTTTTAAGTGTTCAATTCATCCTCTTAAACTAAAAAAACAGCCATGAAGGCTGCTTCTCTATATTTTATATTCTTAGCGACGTTTTCTGTACTTATTATTGTTTCGCTTATTATTGTTGTTGCTATAACGATCATTACTTTTACCATGGTGTCTTCGATCGTTAGAATGCTTGTTCCGTTTGTTTGGAGTAATTAAGTAGTTTAGGTCAACTCCTGGCTCAATGGTTAGCTCTCCTTTTGTTAGTTTAGCAAACTCTGAACGGATTAAATCATCTGTAACATTATCTCTATTCCATGTTTTGAAAGACAGTTTCATATAAGCCGCAATAACTCTTACAAACTCTTTACGTTTTTCCTCATCTTCCATGATAAGAGCTTTTTGAATAAGCTCTCTAACGTTTTGTCCGTAATGTCTGTATCTGTTAGTATTTGTTGGATACTCTACTTTTTCAGGCTTTTTACGTTCTTTAGTGTTTGGTATATTATCAGGATAATCTACATCTAGCTTATAATTACTCATTTGTAGGATGTGTGACCACACTTTGAGTCTATAGTCCTCTACGTTTCGAGTATGAGGATACATATCCATGATTAATCTCACTATAGATTCTACAAATCCTTGACGTTCCTCTCTGTCTTCTATAGTTATAGCATGCTCAATAAGACTTTGAGTATTACGACCATACTCACGAATAAGAAGTGGTGAGCGTTGAGTATTATATTCTTCCATGTTGTATTTAATATACTAATTTGAAGTTGTGCAATTTTAGATTAGTTCATTGTATTAATTGCAGCCACTAAAAGATAGGTTATAAAGATAGTAGTCTGTGTATTTTTGACTTTAAGAAGAAGAACTCCACAGGCTACTAAAAAATGAACAATAAGTGTTTTAAGAACTTTAGCTCTCAAAACACTTATTCTCTATATTCAAAGATACGATTTTTTATTCAACAGTAACAGATTTTGCCAAGTTTCTTGGTTGGTCAACATTACAACCACGCAATACTGCGATATGGTATGCCAACAACTGCAATGGCACTACTGATAATAATGGTGCTAATGGTTCTTCCGTTGCAGGTATTTCGATGTAATGATCAGCTAATTTTGCAATTTGCTCATCACCTTCGTTGATAATTGCTAAGATTTTACCTTTACGAGCCTTCACTTCTTGAATGTTGCTAATTACTTTTTCGCGAGTGCTATCTGTCGTAGCAATAACCATTACTGGCATATTTTCATCGATCAAAGCAATAGGACCATGTTTCATTTCAGCTGCCGGATAACCTTCTGCGTGAATGTATGAAATTTCTTTAAGTTTCAAGGCACCTTCTAGGGCAACAGGGAAACAATAACCACGTCCTAAGTATAAAGCATTTTGCGCATCCTTCCAGATGTTAGCAATATATTTAATCTTCTTATCATTCTCTAACACTTGTTTTACCTTAGCCGGAATATTCTCTAGCTCGTTCAACAACTGGAAGTAATAAGACTGAGAAATGGTTCCTCGTTTTTGAGCTAATTGCAATGCCATTAGTGTCAACAAGGTCAACTGGCCTGTGAAAGCTTTGGTAGAAGCTACACCGATTTCAGGTCCTGCATGGATATATGAGCCTGCATCAGTTATTCTAGCGATAGAAGAACCAACTACATTACAAATACCATAAGTTAGGGCATCTTTTTCTTTAGCTAGCTCTAAGGCAGCCAAAGTATCTGCTGTTTCACCTGACTGTGAAATAGCTATAATAACATCCTTATTTGTAATAATAGGGTTACGATATCTAAATTCTGAAGCATATTCTACTTCTGTAGGAATGCGGGCTAGATCTTCAAAAAGATATTCACCTATCAATCCTGCAATCCAAGAAGTACCACAAGCTGCTATGATCAGTCGGTCAGCATCTTTCATGCGATTACCAAACTCCATCACACCACCTAATGTTATAATTCCTTTTTTAGAATTAAGGCGTCCACGCATCGCATCAGCAATAGTGGTTGGTTGTTGATAAATCTCTTTTAGCATATAATGCTCATACCCACCTTTCTCTATAGACTCAATTTCCATATCCAATTTTTGGATAAAAGGAGTTTGAATTTCATTATCTATAGACTTAATAGTGAAAGATCCATCATTGGTCAAACTAACGATTTCTTCATCCTTGATGTAAACTACATTTTTGGTATATTCTACTATTGGAGAAGCATCAGAAGCTAAGAAAAATTCATTTTCTCCTAACCCTACAACCAAAGGACTTCCTTTTCGAGCCGCTACTATCTTGTGTGGATTGGTTTTATCAATAACAACAATAGCATAAGCCCCAACTACTTTAGTCAAAGCAATACGTACTGCCTCCTCTATATCAACTGCTTCTTTGTACTGAATTTCTTCTATTAAGTGAACCAATACCTCTGTATCTGTTTCTGATTCAAAGACATGTCCTTCTTTTGACAAAGCAGTACGCAAAGACTCATAATTTTCGATAATACCATTATGAATAATTGCAAGGTTTGTGTTGCCTGAAGTATGAGGGTGAGCATTGACATGGTTAGGTTCACCATGTGTAGCCCAACGAGTATGGCCAATACCAATACTAGCTTTCACATCTTTATCCTTGGCGTACTCTACAAGATCATTGACCTTGCCTTTTCGCTTATAGATTTTTAATTCTTTATCTAATAATGCTACACCAGCACTATCATACCCTCTATATTCTAGACGTTGTAAGCCTTTAATCAATATAGGGTAAGCCTCACGTTTTCCAATATAGGCAACAATTCCACACATAGTTTAGTCGATTTTAGTATATGTTAAGGACAGTTTTGCTTTTAGAGTACTTCGTTGTTGATTGGTTAATATGACTCGTTCAGGTTCTATTGCTAAAATAGGTAACAAATACATAGCATTTTCATACAAATCACCATCAATCAATTCTTGTAAGAACTCTTCTATTCTAATTGGGAATCCCCAATCGTTTGTTTCTGTTAAAGTAATAATGCCTCCAAATAGAAGAATATTACCTCTACTCTCTGAATTTAGTACATCTTTAGTTTTAGAGAGCGTTCCGTCTGCATTTTTTTGTTTAGCTGTTAGCTGTATTGGGATAGGGAACTCTAAGTTGCCAGTATCTACCGCATATATGAATAATTCCGCTTTATTCACTATCACATTTCCTAAATTACTGATATCAGGAAACTCTACTTTCAAGCTTGTTCCATCTAACCCCTGTACATAAACGACAGAATCCGTCGAATTATTATCCAATATAGTTGTTCCTGTGTAATCATGGTCAAATACAGCTACTTGTTCAGCATCTTCATCTCTTAGATACTCAAAAGTTCTTTGTACAGTCCCACCATTTCCATCAGGCTCTGAATAGTATAACGTAACTTTTGTCTGTAAGTCACGTCCTCTAAATCGAATTATACTCGAATTTGTTGCACCTGCAGTTGGCTTAATATAAATTCCGTTAAAAAATTGCTTAAAATCACTGTTACTATTATAAATAGAGTTGTCAGTAGGATCTAGCAATTCTTTGCCTAAAGCATCGTCTAATCTTATTCTTACATGAGGAGCGAGAAGGGTTCCTTGCACACTTACACTATCCTTATAGTTTGGTGTAAATGAAACCCCTGAAGCCAATGCTGTTCCAGTTGTCAATGTAGTATTAGAATAATATGTTTGCCCTTCTACTATTGGTTCTGTTACTCTGTAAACATCCCATGTTTGAGCAGTAGGAGTAGTAAGAATATCACCATAGTGGCCTCTCACCTCATAAGCTAAGCTCAACACCAAAGAATCAAAAGTAGCATCTGGGAAAGAAACATTTGTACTTGTCAATCTAAAATTCAGATAAGTTCCAGCAGTTGTTTTTCCAAAAATAGGATCAGTGTATGCTCCACATACTAAACTAGAAAAAGCTTGCATTTCGGAAGGAGGAGTCTGTATAGTAGTAAGACCTAATGGCAAGGTATCTGTTAGGATAATATCAGAGCGTTCTTGCTCTACTAGTGATAAACCTATTTCTGTAGATTTGCTACATCCAGCAAGAGTTAAGCACCCTACGCCCATACTCCAAAGAAGGAGTTTAGACCAATATTTCATAAATCAATGTTTGTAATAGTTCCTATTTTTTCATCAAAATGGTAAAAAGAACTAATGAGTAAGCAAAAAAAATTAGATAACACCTAGCTTAACGGCTTCAAGAAGCACAAAAGTTGGTGTTATCTAATAATTTTCAAAACTTTTTATACATTTTCTTCTGCTCCTACTAACATTTCATTGTAGAAATCTAAATACGCTTGAGAAAATTCCTCTTGGAATGCTAATGTTGGTGTCTCTGAAGTAGAATCCACTTCAACATCTGCAGCTCCAGCTATAACTCCCTCTACAAAAGAAGCAGCTCCAGCATTAAGATTTAGACTTTTCCCGTTTTTGTAAGCATCTGCTACACTCTCCAATTGATTAGCGTTAGCTTTAGCTACAAAATTAGCATCAAATGATTCGTTTATATCTCCATCAGGATAAGCAGTATACACAAAACTAGCGTTTTGGAAAATAGGCTCGTTTTTGTACTGTGTTTTTAGATAAGCAGGTAAAAGACTTGTCATCCAACCATGGCAATGTACCACATCTGGAGCCCATCCAAACTTCTTAACAGTTTCAATAACTCCTTTATTAAAGAAGATCGTACGATCTAAGTTATCTTCAAATAATTCACCATCTTCATTTGCAAAAACATGCTTACGCTTGAATAATTCTTCGTTATCTAAGAAATAAACTTGCATGCGAGTACCAGGCAAAGAAGCTACTTTTATTATTAAAGGATAATCATCATCATCCACATTAATATTCATACCTGACAAGCGTACAACTTCATGTAATCTATGTCTACGTTCGTTGATAGTACCAAAACGAGGCATTAATATACGCACCTCCATTCCATTCTCCTGCAAAAATTGAGAAAAGCGATTTGCAGCGTCAGACATCTCAGTCAGATTAGTATACGGTTTCATCTCCTGAGTGACGATCAAAATTCTCTTTTTCTCTGCCATATATATGTTATATTGTATATAAGTTAAAAAATCAATCTTTTTAAAAAAGAAATTGCTTTAGAGTTGCAAATTTACAAAAAAAATGGGAGTTTCCCGAATTAAACTCAATCTAAGTGTTTTAAGGGCAGTTATTTAACATATACAATTGCTGGTTTCATGCACCTTTTCAAGAAAAATTCAGAACTTCAACAATACTTAAAGGCCAAACAAGAACAAGGTCTTTCTATTGGCTTTGTACCAACAATGGGTGCATTGCACCAAGGGCACCTCTCGCTCATACACAATGCTCAAGAAAAAGCAGATATAATTGTCTGCTCCATTTTTGTCAATCCTACTCAATTTGATGATAAAAGCGACTTAGCTAAATATCCTCGTCCTGTAAGCAAGGATATGGAGAAGCTTGAGGCTATAGGATGCCATGTTTTATTTTTACCTAGCGCTGAAGAAATTTATCCTCCAGATTTGCCTGAGGTTCATTTTGACCTTGCTGGACTAGACAAAACAATGGAAGGGGCTCATCGGACAGGACATTTTGAGGGTGTAGTGCAAGTTGTACATCGTTTGTTAGATATTGTTCAGCCAGACAGCTTGTACATGGGTCAAAAAGATTTTCAGCAATTTACCATCATTAAAAGAATGCTCAAGCTAATGGACTCCCCTATTCAATTGGTTAGGGTACCTATTATGCGAGAAGAGGATGGTTTGGCTATGAGTTCTAGAAATGTTCGATTGAGTGAAACTGGTCGAAAAAAAGCTGGAAAAATCAATAAGATATTGTTCCAAGCTCAAGAAGATGCTAAAAAAATGGACTTAGCTACTGTCCGAGCCAATGCTTTGACTCGTTTAAAAGAAGGAGAGTTTGATGTAGACTATTTTACGATAGTAGATGGAGATAGCTTGCAAGAAATTAACAGGTTTGAACAAAGCAAAACTAGTGTTGTTTGTACCACTATACGAATAGATGGAATAAGGCTGTTGGACAATATTATTTTGAAAGAAGCCTAAGTCGTTGTATCTTTGTCTTTGTTTTACACTTAATAGTTTGTGTATTTTTAAGTTCATCAAAGTAAAAAGCAGCAACAAACCTTCGTTAATCACCTACCAATCAAGTTTTTAACGAAGTCTCGCAAACTATTTTTTATATCTTTTAGAAAGATTAGATACTTATATTAATATAAAAAGTTTTTTAGCTAAAGGCTATTTTAAAGCCTATCTCTAATCAACTTCATAAAAAGTTTATCATGAGTAATGAAAATTTAAAAAATGCTTGGCAAACATTGGGATTGCGCTATAAGGCTCACCCATGGCATGGCATCAACGCTGGAAAAGGAGCGCCTGAAGTAGTTCGTTGTTATATAGAAGTAGTGCCTGGCGATGAAATGAAATACGAAATCTGTAAGGAGACTGGTTATTTAATGATTGACCGCCCTAACAAGTTTTCTAATGTAATGCCTGCACTTTATGGTTTTATACCTCAAACTTATTCAGCTGAATCTATGGCTGAGTTTTGTATGGAGCGTACTGGACTAAAAGATCTTGAAGGAGATGGTGATCCACTAGATATTTGTGTTTTAACTGATAGAAATATCCCTAGGGGTGATTTATTGTTAGATGCAGTAGTTGTAGGTGGTTTCCGTATGATCGATGGTGGTGAAGCAGATGATAAAATCGTAGCTGTACTAAAAGATGATCATACTTATGGAGATATGAAAGATATCAAAGACTGTCCTCCTAAATTGATCAAGCGCATCAAACACTACTTCTTGACTTACAAGGAAGATCCTGATCATCCAGAAGGACCAAAAGAAGTAGATATTACAGAAACTTATGGTCGTGAGGAGGCACTAGAAGTTGTACGTAGAAGCTTTATTGACTACAATACACACTATGGCCCTTTAGTAGAAAAATTAGCTAAAGCTCTTAATGATGTGATAGGTTCTGATATCCCAGCTTAATAGCATTAGATAACACAATAAGCCATTTTTAGGCTAAAACATGAGTCATCCCTTAAGTAAGAGATGGCTCATTTTATTTTGAAAAAAGAAAAAGCCTTTCGAAATTTAGGTTACGACACCAAAAACGAAAGGCTCATGTATTATAAAAAGTATATTAAAGATAAAGAAGAAAGCTCAAAAAGGGAAAAGACTCGACCAGAATTAATAGATAAAGCTCACAGTTATCTATTACCCATATTAGAAGATTTTGGCTCAAAACTAGATAAACGATTTAGTTACACGTTATTTGATTTGTTCATGGGGATTTTGAGTTTTCAAGACAAGACCAATAGTTTGTTGCTAAGTGAGTTAGGAGCCTATGTAAATGGGCCTAGAAAAGCTCCAGCAGGGACTAAACGAATAAGTAATTTACTAAGGAATAAAGATTGGAGCTATAAAGATTTATCCTCAAAATTAGAGGAAAAGACAAAAGCAAGATTATCTAAGCCTTCAGAAATCGGCAAGCAATGGTTAATGCATTGGGATGATAGTGTACTAGAAAAAGCAGAAAGCTGGAAAGTAGAAGGTTTGTGTGC
>JAAEPD010000470.1 GCA_024222455.1 Aureispira sp. | reverse complement strand
TGAGTCAAATTCTAAATCTTGATATACAAACTTACGTTTACCATCAGTGCTAGAAACTAAAGCACAATTTACTTCTGTCTCTAAAGGTGCTGGTCCTTCATAAGGCTCTTCAAAAATAACATTAACACTAGCAACTTGGTCGACATCTGTATTCCCTTTTACAATTACAGTTACCTTGAATTTACCATTACTTTTCTCCTGTATACGCACCTTATTCACCATTCCTACTGCAACATTAGGTTCTACTACTGCCTGAAAAGTTTCAGCAGGTGCTAAAGCGGTACCACTAGCATCTAGGGGTGTAGCTTCTATTGTATAGCCCATTTCTTCCGGATCACCTCCTGTAAACGTCAGTTCACGATTTACAAAACGACGAACACCATTAGCATTGGTATTTTTATAGGGTAAGTCTGGATTTTCTAATACAGGTTGTGGCATATCTGCTGGCACATTAGTAAATGTAGTATTTACTTCCATAGATTTTCCTTCTGGATCATCTTCCACCTTTGCTACTACTTTAAATCCTGAACCTGTTCGTCTTTTTCTAATACGAATACGCTTAATCTTTCCTGTGAAATCTGCCATTATTTTGTGATTTTATTGATAGGTTGGGTGTCTTGTTAGTGTGTTGTCTCACCTTACCTATTGGGTTGAAAAAAAATAATTTTATTATTCTACTTAGTCTATAAAGTTTTTCTAATTCATTAGAAAAGTTTACTGTTATTTTAACTTGATCAAGTTAAAACATATAGACTATTATTATTATAACATGTATTAATTCAATCTATATAACTGGGATTTATTTAAGTTTAAAAATCATATTTGGTTGAATGCTTCGGAAGTTCTGAATATTTATGCAGATATTCAAAAGATGTTACCTTTCTTTTTTTTATTAGTGCCATTTTTTGTGACACTGTTTTTTAGCATTAACACAAAAACAAGAACTTTTGGGTAGTTAGCTAAGTATTATGATTTTCAATATAAGTCCCTAGGTATCGGGAAAGCATTTAAAATTTGGAAATGTCGGATTTGTGTAAAATATACACCGTCTAAAAACAGAAAAAACCCTTTTTTTGATGGTTTTTTAAAACTTTCTTAACAAATAGTTTGGGTAACAATCATTTTTTAGAGTCTAAACGATACTATTAAACACAAAAAAGCTATCAAACAACAAGTGCTTGATAGCTTCCATTTATATTTTATAGCTAAATAAGTGACTATTCTTCCTCTTCGCTAGCTTCTACAACCTCTTCTGTCTCTTCGATAAGACTCAATAAATCGCGTTGGTTCAAGAAAACAAACCATTTGATCAGTTTCTTAATGTCACTAGTTAATACCTTGTGAGGATCAAACTCTGGTAAAATCTCTTCAAAATAGGCACGTACCTCATTAGAAGAAGCCTTTCCTGTTGGTATAGCATGGCTATCTAATTTCAACAACATGTTGTTAAAAACAGTCTTAAGCTCTGCAGTAGACTCTTCTGTGGTTGTATATATAGATATAGATTCTAATGGTGTAAATTGGTGTAAACGACCAGAAACAAAAAATTTCTTACCCGAATCCAAATCTTCTACAATCAGTCCATTAGCGCGATTAGCCGCCATTCTATAGATTCCAGAGCGCCCACTAATGGCTACAAGTTTTTCTAAATTCATTATCTTATTATGTTTTGTTTTATACTTTGCTATTCCATGTACTAGTTCTGCAAAAATACAAATTCATTAGAATTTGACAACTATTCCATTCTTTAATCTTCTTTAGCTAAGATAGCTTCCTCCTTTTTAGGGTTTAAAGAAACGGCCCCTGCATTAATTAAATCCTCCAAACTCACTTGACGTTCCTTACTCTGCCATTTACCTAAATGTTTGCGCATACGTTGAGCAGTTGCCTTCATCTTATTAAGATCGCTAGCTGACATTCCTAAAAAACTGGTAGTATCATTCTCAAAAGCAGTAACAGGTAAAATTGTATGCACTCGGTCATAGACCTTTTTGGCTCTATCATGAATATAGCGCCAAGCCAACACATAGTCATGCTCCCCTATTATAGTAGTATTGGATGCACTATTTTTGACCAACTCTATATCGAAGATCAACCCAATGTCTGTATTAGGACGGAATTGATTAGAAATAAAATTACCTAAAGAATAAGCTACTAAAACTTCTCGTTGTCTGCTGCTATCTTTAGTATATAATGTATCAGTTTTGATAGGTTCTATAACATGTGGATGCGCTCCTATCACTACATCTACCCCATTATCCCAAAGTAATTTGGTTGTTTTTTGCTGTCTACTATTTTCGTCCAACTTATACTCACTCCCCCAATGCATGAAAGCTATAATCATATCAGGTTCGGCCTGCTTGGCTGCCTCTATATCTTTGAGCATTTGTTCTTCCTCGATCAGATTCACTATAGAAGGTTCTGTAGTAGGAATACCATTAGTCCCATAGGTATAATTAAGAAAGGCTAACTTAAAAGTTGTTCCATCTGCCTCTTTCTCTATAATCAAAGGATAAGTAGCTGCTCGTTCTTCTGCATTTCGGAAGGTACCTGTATGTATAAATCCTAAACCTGCTAAGGTGTCTAGTGTGTGAATTACCCCACGTAGATTATTATCATTAGAATGATTATTAGCCGTAACTAAAAAATCAAAGCCTGCATTTTTAAGATCATTAGCCAAAGCATCAGGACTTCTAAATCTAGGATAGCCTGTATATTTCTTTTTGTCATTGAGTGTCACCTCTAGGTTGCCTATAGCCAAATCGGCCTCTTCCATAATTGGTTTGATAAAACGGAAACAAGGCTCATAATCAAAAGAATCCATCTTTGCATCAATGGCAGCTGACTTGATTTGGTCGCCATGCCCCATAATATCTCCTACAAAGCTTAACTTTAGGCGATGGATGGTATCCTTAGGGATTTCTACTACTTCTGTTTTTGTAGTATCCACAGTATTGGTTGTGGTTGTATCGTTTGGTGCATCATTGGTGCAGGCACCTAAAACTAAGGCTAGACCAAATACATATAATTGTTTGTTCATTAGAATTAAAATTATTAGCTATCCAGAAAATTTGCTTAAATTGAGGGCATAAAGGTACATGAACTAACAAAGACCAACAAATGAAAACTATAAAACTTATAGACATTGCTTCTGCTCGCTCTGGCGATAAAAATGATATTTGCAATATTGGTGTAATGGCCAACTCCCTTGCTGACTATGATTTCTTGAAGGCGCACCTTACTTCTGACCTGGTCAAAACACATTTCAAAGGTCTAATAAAAGGTAAGGTAGATCGTTACGAATGGGATGCTTTAGAGTCACTCAACTTTGTTTGTCATGAGGCTTTGGATGGGGGTGCTTCAAGGTCTATGCGTGTAGATACTTTGGGTAAGAATTTTTCTAGTCATTTGCTTCGTTTGGAGTTTGAGGTAGCAGAATAGTCTCCAACCAATTCTGTTCCTAAAACTTGTGCCCCCCCCAAAACAAGATTGCACAATAGGACATTATATAAGGCTTAACCTAGCATAAATCTTTTCCACTTCACGCTCCAAATCATCAATAACTAAAAAGTCCTCTGCAATCATATCTCCACCATAAACCTTTCTAAGCTATTCTTGATAGGGCATCCACCTATTGATTTGCAGATGCCCATAAAACAGTCTCTATAAATAATGTGTATCTATCTTCGCTTGCGTAAAATGATCAACCAGCGGAAAAATACCGTTCCAGTACTAATCGCTTGCCACACATAAGTTGTTGCAGCTAGATTTAGGGCTTTTTCAGCTGTTTTGTAATCCTTACCTTTCAAAATATCAAACTCTTTTATCCAGCGCAATGCTTTAGCACTCGCATCGAACTCAAAAGGCAATAAGATAATTGTAAACACTACAGGAATCAGGTACCAAATTAGCATTGCCCACAAGAAGATTGGACTATTAGTCAGACCATGCAAAAGAATAAATGCTCCTGCTGCAAGCATCTGCAAACGACCAATCCATTTGACTATAGGAGCCAAAGCTGTGCGTACAGACCACCAAACATTACCCTTTTCGTGCTGAACAACATGTCCTGCCTCGTGTGCAGCAATAGCTACAGCCAAAGCTGTTTTTCTATTGTAAGTTGTTTTGCTTAAGTTGATGGTTCTTTCTTTAGGATTGTAGTTATCAGTCAACTGACCTTTAATAGGTTTGATATCGATATTGCCCAAACCATACTCCCAAAGCATGTCTTCAGCGACCGATTTACCAGTATGTTTTATTTTTAAATCCTCACCATCTAAGGCTCTTAAACTACGATGTGTGTACATACCAGCCAATAAACTAGTCAAGGCAATAGCGCTAATGGTGAACAATTCTCCAGAAGAGAAGTTTTGAATTAGGTCGAGGATAGCAAAAATCAATTCCATAAGGCAATTGTTTTAGAGGGTTATTTATCTTTTAATAGCTTTACTTTATAACTTAACAACATTACTATCAAAAATATAATTCCCGACTTAGTTTATTTTTTTCCAAAAGTAGAAAATATAGTTACCCCACACATAAACCAACAAAGGAAAAAGAACAAAGGCAAGTTTATTGTAATGATAAGCTATTTCAAAATCGAAGTGCAAAAGGTGCATAGTAGCCCTTGTCAAACCACAGCCCCAACATTCTACATTTAATAACCACACAGATAGGCAAACTGTTCGTCCACTATCAAAATAATCAGCAGGCAAACTCCACAAAACAATGGGAATACTCAAAAAGAGTAGAAAGAATAATACAAAAATATATTTTTTCATCTCAGGAGGGAAAATAAACACTAGTTATCATCAAATCAATATATTCTCAAAATAGAGTACATAAATCTAATTACCAAGGGATAAGACGATCTCCTTTAGGGGTTCTTAACCGATTAACAACTATAAAGATAATATCAACAATTACAAATACTCCACAACAGCCCAATGTGAGTAGTTGCAAAACTCCCATCCAATAATGTCCTATATAAAAACGATGTATACCCAAAAAACCAACTAAGACACAAAGCAAAAAAGCAGTAAGCTGTGTGCGTTCACCATAGTTATAATCTGGATTGTCTTCTTTTTTTAATCGCTTTTTCAACTTCTTTTTAGCTATAGCCAAAGCTATTTTCTGTTTAATACTAAGCTTTTTGCTTTTTTTTTGTTTTAGATATTTCCCTATCTTTTTTTGTTCTATAGCTTGTTCCAACTCCAAGGCAGGTAGAGGTTCTATCTCTTGTGGGAGACCATTATCTTGCACAGCAACAGACATTAAGCCCAAAAGACCTATGCCTAATAATAACAATGCTATGATACGTTGGAATTCATTCATTTTAGGTAACTCTAATTAGAGTCAATTAGTATAAATTTAAATATACTCTTATCGTAATATACGAAGATTTATGGACTTTCTAATATTCTAAATTAGTGCCTACACTCACCTCTCCATTGGAGACTTGATCTTGATAGCCATCTTGGTTTCGTTGACGGATAAACTCAAATATTTTATCTTCATCTTCATGATCTACAAAGAAAAAACCCAGTTCTATTCCCCAAGTGCAATCCCAAAACCAATAAAACTGATTGGGAGCATTCATGTCTTCCAGAATCTTGTTGAGTTGAATCATCAATGTGTCTGCATCAATCCAATCTTCTCTAAACTCTACTACAAACCGATGCACCTTACCATTGATTACAGCATCAAATTGGCCTTGTTCTTTGCCCTCTTCTACTACATGAAAAGCATCCAATTTGAGCAAATCTGTCAAATCCATTAGATGCTGCATAAACCGTTCATAGTCTGCAATACACTTCAATGTTTTGTCATTGATGATATAAAGATATTCTTTGCCTAAGAATTCTACTAAAAAAGGTTCTAATGCTTGTTCGTCCATAAAATTAAAAAGGTGTGTAATAGAAGTTCTCAAAAAAATAGGAAGACTTCCAATATAGTGAAGTCTTCCCATCTATTTAAACTATGATTTTGCTAATTCTGTATAATACTTATAAAAATAAGGTATCGTTTCAATTCCTTTATAGTAATTGAAGAGGCCATAATGCTCATTAGGAGAATGAATAGCATCAGAATTCAGCCCAAAGCCCATCATTACCGTTTTTACGCCCAATACTTCCTCAAACAGTGCTACAATCGGAATACTTCCTCCTGCACGTTGTGGAATAGGTGTTTTGCCAAAAGTTGCTTCGTAAGCTTTTTCTGCAGCTTGATATTCTATCCCCTCTGTTGGCGTCACTACAGGCTCACCTCCATGATGCGGAGTTACCTTCACTTTTACAGATTTAGGTGCAAGACTTTCAAAATGTTTTTGGAAAAGCTCTGTTATCTTATCAGAATGTTGATTAGGCACTAAGCGCATAGAGATTTTAGCATAAGCTTTAGAAGGCAACACTGTTTTAGCACCTTCTCCAATATAACCACCCCACATACCATTTACATCTAGTGTAGGACGGATCGAGGTACGCTCTAAGGTTGTATAACCTTTCTCGCCATGTATATCATTAATATCTAAATGTTCTTTGTATTCGTCTACACTAAAAGGTGCTTCATTCATAGCTTTACGCTCCGCCTCAGAAACGACTTCTACATCATCATAAAATCCAGGAATAGTAATATGGTTGTCATCATCATGCAAGGAAGCAATCATCTTAGCTAAAATGTTCACAGGATTTCCTACTCCTCCACCATAAGTACCAGAATGCAAATCACGGTTCGGGCCAGTTACTTCAACTTCTACATAACTCAAACCTCTCAAGCCAGTAGTGATAGAAGGAACATCGTTAGCAATCATAGATGTATCCGAAATTAAGATTACATCACAACTCAAACGATCTGCATTTGCTTTTAGGAAAGGGCCCAAGTTCTCAGAACCAACCTCTTCTTCTCCTTCTATCATAAATTTGATATTGCAAGGCAAAGCATCATTAGCCAACATATTTTCAAAAGCCTTGACGTGCATATAGGCCTGTCCCTTATCATCACAAGCACCTCTAGCATAGATGGCTCCTTCAGGATGGCGCTCTGTTTTTTTGATCACTGGCTCAAAAGGGCCTGACTCCCACAAATCCATTGGATCTGGTGGTTGTACATCATAGTGTCCATAGACCAAAACTGTTGGCAAAGAAGCATCTATAATCTTATCTCCATAGACGATAGGATATCCATCTGTTGGGCAAACTTCTACATTTTCTGCTCCTGCAGCAATTAGCTTATTTTTTATAAAATCTGCTGTTTTGAGAACATCTTCTTTGTAGGCAGAATCTGCACTAACTGAAGGGATGCGCAACAAGTCTAGCAACTCATTCAAAAATCGTTCTTTATGCTCTTCTAAATAACTCTTAAGTTGTTCCATTGTAAAGTGTACTTATTGATCTTTATGAATAGATTAGGAGATATATTATATATATACTCGAAACTACATATTTTCATGTAAAAAATATAAAAAAGGTTATGCAAATAAAATTTACATAACCTTTCTAATTTCTTTATATAGAACAGAACACTAGCGTAGTTTCACAAATTTCTTAACTGTAGACCAATGTTCATTTCTAAATTCGATAGTATAAGTACCTGCTGGTATAGATTTTAGATCTAGCTGAATAAGCTGCGTTCCAGTAGCTATTTTTTGATTACTTTGCAAAACTACTTTCCCTAAAACGTCTAAGACATGTACAGCTGCGGGAAGCTCTGTTTTTTGGCTATTGTGAAACTTAATGTTCAAGTTTCCTTTAGTTGGGTTAGGGTACAATTCTACAATTCCACTTTGTCCTTGATAAGCACCACAAGGTGTTTGAATATGCATCAGTTCAGAGTAGCGTGTTCCGCCTCCAAATTCTACTATTTTCAATCTATAATAATAAGCAGCCTGCCCTATTTCAGTATCTAACCAATCATAAATCTGTTGCGTTCTAGACGAGCCAACAGCTTGAACTTGCCCCAATGTTTCAAAATTAAGTCCATCTATGCTACGTTGTATCTCAAAGTAGTTCAAATTTTCCTCGGCTGCAGTTTCCCACATTAGCTTAACTTGACAATTAGTAGCCTGTTCCTCTCCTACAAAAGTGACCAGATCTACTGGCAATAAGATATCTTGCACCAATCGTTGCCCATATTCACAAGCACATTGTCTAGGTGCTACATTTGGTAGAGGTCGTAAGGTAGCTACCACCATTTCTCCTCCCAATAGATGACACAACCCAACATTGAAAGTATCTATCCATGCAAAACGAATAGTATCGCCCATTGGTAAACCTCCATCGTTACTGTACGAGCCTATATAAGTATCTCCAGGTGTATACCCCCCAGATGCATCATTGTCACAGAAAAACTCAACAGTCAATGTATCTCCCGCAGGTACTGCAATTCCTGTATTATTGATATGCCCAGCCAAAATAATAGCATTATTACTAGCATCATACTGATTATTAGAACTACTCATTGTATCTATCCCCACAAACAATCTTGGGCGATCTACTATAACGGTAGAAGTTCCTCGACCACTAGGTGTGCTGGTGTTACAAGTTGTTGCAGAAGCTACACAAAACACCGAAGAACTAATTAAACTTAACACTTCTGGATCATGAGCACCACAAATATTATCAACATCTTCAGCATCTATTCGAATAGAAAATGTAATATTTCCTGCTGCAGCAACCCCTGCAACCATTGGCCAACTCAATTCTGTACCACTAGCGCTAGTAGTGACTGTAGGCTGTCCTGTTGGAGCATTATTAAAAGAGGGATTGGTAGGGTCATAACTATGCATAACAATTCCTGCTGGAAGACGAATTAGAATACTATCATTAGCACTGGTCACACCTGGCCCAAAATTAACAATCTGTACATTATAAAAATAAGGATTCTTATCTCCACAAGCTGTTATCACATCTGAATTCAATGTCATTTGTGTTATATATGGAGTCACTCCTGTACCTTTCACCAAAATAGGTGCTACTGTATAGTTAATATTGGGCAAGGGATCTCCACAAGGACGCTCTGCACTAATTTGTACATTAAAGGCATCTCCTGAGATAAAATCGCAATCCGTTTCTACCCTAAATCGTACTTTTATCTTTCGATCTCCAACACTATCTGCATCAACGGTTCCTAGTAGGCCTTCCGTATTTAGACTAGGTGTGTAATTACTTATATCAAACTGCAAAGCAGGGCCTATTGCAGTAGGATCTACACCTAACTGAAACCCACTACCTGCCGGATATTCATACTCTACACTTCCTAATTCAAAAGTTAAACCAGAAGGAAGACTAGGGATAGTTGCCAATACATCCATCACAACACTAGACTGAGAACTGGTAAATTCCATCTCGTATGTAATAGGTGTACACATCTCTATAGAATCTACTGTTGTAGAGGTGGTATCTCGAAGCACTGCTACTTGCAAGGCAGATTCAGGGTTTATTACTTTGAGGAATGCAGTGTCTAAGGTACAAGAATATGTGGCAAGGTCTGTAGGATAATCTGTGCAATCCCATCCAACTAAAACCATTAAACTATCTTGAATACAAGAATTTTGAGTTGCTACAATTTCAAAAATATTACTTGTAGATGGAGATATATTGCCCAACTCATAAAACCCATTTGCATTGGTTGTCAAAACTGAAGATGTTCCTATATCTCTAACTTCCTCTATCACTATACCTCCTGCAGCGCTTGCCAATCTAAAGAAGGTGTTCCAAGAATCAGCTGCATTAGAATTATTATCTATTCTAAACTGCCAAACTACAGTATCGGTAGTAGATACAACAATTGGAGTAATAGAAGCAACCTCTAAATCTGGCCCAGTATAATTGATCAACTCATTAGTACCTCTAAAATCATCATAAAATGTTTCTGTGGTATCAACACCTTGATAGTGTCCATAATAATAAATACGATCACTTTCAGGTGCATCACAGGTTGGTTTTATGTACATACGAACGGTTCCATAATACCCTTCATCAGAAATAGGGTATGTACCTCCTCTTGGCTCAAAAAAATCTCCTAACACAAATCGTACAGGATTGGCAGTTGGGTCTATTGGTGTAATGTTAGCATAACCAACACTTCCTCCTGTATAGACATATCTAAAATCGGCAGACATAGTGTTATCTAAAACAAAACCAGAAGGCATCAAAAACTCAAAAGTATCTATAAAAGAGAATTGACGAATCTCATTTCTAAAATAATTTCCATTTGCATAGTTATTACAACAAGGCCCTATAGATAAATAATAGTTTTTAGATACTTGTGTAGAATTACAAGAAGATATATTTCGAGAGCCTCCACAACAAGTTGTATGATAATAACCTATGGTTTTGAAATAATCTCCTAAGGTATTACAGGCATATTGATCAGCGGTATCTGTAGGATTGGCTATTCGACTTACATAGAAATCATTTTGAATTTCATGTACCAATATTTGTCCATTAAACTTGGTGACAAATCTATAAAAAGCATCTACAGCAATAGAATCTCCATCTTCAAATACAAACCCAGCAGGTACACAGCCATTAATATCTATACTAAAATTATTTGTTGAGTTGGTTGTAATTGTACTGTTATTGCAAGTATGAGTAGTTCCAGTACTTGCGTCAAAAACCTGTATATTGGCTTCTATAGCATTAAGGGTTCGAGCATTCGCAGCCATGTTTAGCATTCGAGTATCTAAATAGATAAACTCAAATTGAGGGTTGGTTGCACTTGTACTCACCGTCCCTTCATAATGCAATGCTAATGTATCTCCTGCTATAACAGTTTTAGATCTAATAATATTCATGTCTAAAGTCCCTGTCGCATCAACTTGACCATTGTTATCATTGTCTACAGCTCCTAAATTTTGTCGCTGAGCAGAAAAAGAGGTAAACTGTAACCCTCCATCTGGGCATGGTTCTGGACAATGTAATTCGGTATCCCATATCTTACAAAACATTGGTATCTTACATACATCTGAACAACTAGGATATAAGACAAGATATGTGTTAATTGGTATAGACAAAGGCCCACTTACGGCTCCAGGCTGACTACAGTCTGCTACTAAACCTATATGCATTTCGGCTTTATTGGCTCCGCCATTTCCTCCAATACATCCAACTAAGGTGCTAAAATCAAAAAAGGCTTTGACTGTATCTGCTACTTGTACCAAACTATCTGGCACACGAGAACAAGTAAAAAATCGATTGTAATATTCAAAATCACCAGAAAAGGTAACCCCTACAGGCAAGATAACATTGACTTCTAACCATCCATCTGGAGATGGATTTGACAGGCCTACTGAGGCTGTATATTCTAATACAAAATTAGAAGTATCTCCATCATTAATATCTGTAGGATTGGAAGGGATTGCAGAGTATTTAGAGATGTTATCATAACCTCTTCTACTTCCTCTTATATAATTACTGGTGTAAACTTCTGTTTCGCAATCATTCTCATAATCTACCTTATACTCCCAAGAATTAAAGGCATAACTTTGATTACAGGTCTTTGGACAACAAGCCATCTGTGTCCATTTTATAATAATGGTATCGCCTACATCAATATTTGCCAAACTAATTCTAGCTCGACCAATTCGATTGGTGGGGTCACAATGACTAAAGTATACATTAGTTCCATTTTGTGTAGAAATAGGTGAGATAGGCATTGCTGCTGCTACTATTCCTGACTGAATAGTAATACTACTTGTGTCTATAGGATATCCACGATTAGGTGCAGAGGCAGGATTCCCATAAGCATTCCCCGAAAAGATCTCAAACTCTACATTAGTAGCCAAACCTGTTCCTGTATTAATGATCATCACCTCTTGAGGGTCAGGCTCATCAAAGCAAACCACGCCTGAATAGGTTCTTGTAGTAGATAAAATAGGTGCAACAGGAGGTACAGTAGCAGAGATTGGATAAACATCTGTCTTGCATAAAACACCATCACACCCCCAACTCAAATACAAATCAGTAGCTAAATCTATACATGAAAGGATTTCGATTTGATATTCTACTATAATATTTTCACCAGAAGTAAATAACCCATCAGGGCCTAAATGACTACTATCAAAAAATATAGTATCATTAGTAACATTTAGTATACCCGCAGTAGCTCCTGAAAATTGCATTCCTGCAGGTGGATTTAGAGCTACAAAAAAAGCATCAATGGGTCCATTACCACCATTCGTGATAGTTAGCTCTTGAAGATATGTTGAGCCTAAAGTTACATTGACATTGGCATTGGTAACATTACTTAAACTTAATGCTGGATAATTAATATTGAAATCAGGAGTGGTATGAGGAGGTTCGTTAAGGCCATCATGATAATAGGTATAGATATTTTGAAATCCACCACCACCTTCATAATGATCAATGGCCTCACAATTTGCCCGAACTCTAAAATAAAAATCTACTGTACTTCCAATAGCTGGTAAATTTTTCAACGTAAAAATTGGACGCCTAAGATTTGTTATATCTATCTCCGTAACAAAAAAGCTAGTTGATTCTACTATACTTCCTGGTATATAAAATACACCTGCAGGAAGTTCTACAATTAGGCTATCACTAACCATTGTGCCACCACTAACATTAGAAAAGCTTACATGAATGGTATCTTCTTCATGGCATACATTGAGTTGTATATTTCCTGTACTAGTAGTATTCCAAGATAATTGTGCAGTAGTTGAAGATAGTCCAAAACTGCTAAGTAATAGGACTAAAATAAATCGATTTATTGTGTTCATTCTATAAGGGGGGTTGTTGATCATAATTAGCCTACAATGACTAATTGGCTGCAAAAGTACGTTTTTTTGAGCAAAGAAACCAATACTTTTTTGTTAAAAACTTAGTATCCTCTTTTGCAAAAAAAAGCCTAACGACTCATATATATAAGTCGTTAGGCTTTTTAGAATCCCCTATTATAATTTATTATTATTTTATTTTAAGTCCTTTTTTGCTTGACTAATTCTTCAATAGTTTTGTATAAATTTCCTATAATACTTGACTGTTGTTGTAATGTAGTTTGAAGATCTGTGATTTCATCATGCATTGCACTCTTGATATTGCCAGGAGAAGGTAAAAACGGGCTAATCTTAGCACGAACATACCAAATTTCCTTAATATCAGATACTTTCATATCAAAAGGTTCATAGTATGGATTGTCCGAAATCAATCGAACTAATTTTTCATCCTTGATTCTGTTTTGCACTCTTTTGACTACAACATCTCCTTTAGTTACCACCACATAGACATAGCTGTTTTTCAAAGAACTTTCCCATAGTGTAGGTTCTAAATAGCTACAAACTACCTTATCACCTTCAAATAATGTTGGTTCCATACTGTCTCCTGCTACATCAAATGAACGATGCGTACCTACCTTATACTTATAATCTGGTAAAGTATAAGAAGGCAAATCTTGAATAAAAGTAGGATCACTAGATTCGCTAGCATATCCTGCTTGAGCAGGCATAGGTACATGAACAATACGTTCATCATTTTGTGAATCTGTTACAATAGTAAGCACCCTAAAGTTTTTATGATCTTCTTCTTTCATAAACATAGGTCCCTCCCCTGTAAACAAATATACAGGATTGATCTTAAAGCTATCAATAGCTTTTCTAAGTAATTCGATAGTTACATCTCGGCGATGTTTCAATATCTCACTTAAACTCTGAGGTAGATACTCTAAGGCTAATGCGAACTGCCGACTAGAGCGAATTCGTTGATCCTTTTTTAACTTATCATGACAATTAATAAACCGCTGAGTAACAACACTATTCATACCTTTTTGTTTTTAGCTTACATATAGCAAAAATTGAACATTATTTGTATATACCCTTAAAAAGGGTATCACCAAATCCTGTATAAGCATAAAGGTATCACTTTTTCGTAAAAATAGCAATTATTTAAGCAAATTATTTAAACATCTAAAAACTGCCGCTCGAAACGCCTATATACAAGGCATTTATAGTTTCCCAAAACTAAGCCTTCTTTAAGCACTTTATTTACATTCATAGCTCAGATCTCTAATCTCTAGATAGAATTATTGAGTTATGCACATAAAAAAATGCTAGAAGTTATACTTCTAGCATTTTTTTGCTGCTTTATCTAAAGCCTTGTATTTTTTAGTAAGAATCACTCACTCTTATAATATCTTTCTCTATAGCCATTTGAGTAGCTATTTCAGGATAATCGTTTTGTATTTGCTCATAGTAAGTTTTAGCATCTGCTGGCTTACCTTGTTTTTCGCTCAATAAACCTGCTTTACGCAAGAAATAAGGAGACACTGCTTCGTTTTTAGGAGCATAGTTAGCGGCTTCCTTATAACTAGCTAATGCACCATCCATATCACCCTTCTCTGATTTAGCATCACCAATCATTCCTAAAGCCATTGCACCAGAAGCATCATCTTCAGCACTATAATTTCCTAAAAACTTAATCGCTTGATCAAACTCTCCGATATGCAAATAAGATACACCAGCATAATAATAAGCTAAATTGCCAGAAGCAGTTCCACCATAATCTTCAATGATTGATAACAACCCTACAAAGTTTCCTTGTTGTCCTGGAACATTACGTCCATTAAGCGCCACTCTAAAAGAATCTTGATCGAACGACTGTTGAGCCTTATACAACTCTTCTTTGGCCGCCACTTCTTGAGGTCCTTTATGCATCACAAAATACCAGTACAGACCACCAGCTATTAGCACAACAGCCATGACAATACCGTATATTACATTCTTATTTTTTTCAAAAAGATCTTGTGCGGAGTGCTTCAATTCATCCATATCCAAGTCACCTTGGTCATTGATTATTTTGTGTTCTTCTATCTTTGCCATACTACGATTTTATTCAATTCAAAAAATTCTCTAAACATTTTTTTAGCGGCTGCGAAGATACACAAAGTTTTAATCTATACACTAAATTTCCCTAATAAAATTCTCACAGAAGTTGGAATTAAGGCAACACCTTCAAAATTTCATCTAAATATGTTCGTTTATTGAACAATCTAGGCACTTTAGATTGCCCTCCATACTTACCTTTTTGTCGAAGCCATTTGTGAAATGTACCTCTAGAAACTTGATGCACTACCAAGTTTTCTAAAGCAATATCTTTGTAGCGTTTAGCTTCATAATCAGAGTTTAGTTTTTGAAGATTTTGATCAAGCAGTTGAGCAAAAGTATTTAAATTAAGAGGTGCTTTTTCAAACTCAATAGCCCATTCATGTCGCCCTTTTTGTTCTAAAGACAAATACCTTGGGGCGACTGTATATTCGCAAACCTTTGCATCCGTTTCCATACAAGTTTGAGCTAATGCTTTATCAGTGTTAGCCACCATCACTTCCTCTCCAAATACATTAATAAAATGCTTGGTTCTTCCTGTTATCTGTATTTTATGCGGGTATAAGGAGGTGAATTGGACTGTATCGCCTGTATTGTAGCGCCAAAGCCCTGCATTGGTACTAATAATCATAGCATAGTTTGTATCCAGAACAACCTCCTCTACTGTCAAGGCCTTAGGCTGTTCTTGTTTTAATTCTTCAACAGGCACAAACTCATAAAAAATCCCATTATCTAGCAACAATAACATTCCATCATCCTCTTTGGCAAATTGTGTTGCAAAAAAACCTTCTGAGGCATTATACATATTTCGATACTGTATGTGTTCTGCAGGAAAAAATCGCTTAAACTGTTCTCGATAAGGCTCAAAACTAACTCCTCCATGTCCATAGTACTCAAAATCAGGAAAAACCTCTAATATATTATCCTTTCCAGTTACTTCTAATATTCGTTTAAGCAAGACCATTGTCCAAGTAGGCACACCATTAATATTAGTCACGTTTTCTTTGATGACTTGATGTACCATTTTTTCTATTTTAGCTTCCCAGTCAGGCATCAAAGCAGTAGCAACATCTGGTGTATGAAAGTATTTGGCATAAAAAGGCATTGTTTGGAGCATAATACCAGAGATATCTCCTGCTCGAATATTTTTCTCAGCATCAATCAATTGATGAGTACCTCCCATTACTAAGCCTTTCCCATTCGCAAAAAGCTGTGTATTGGGATTACTATAATACCATATAGCCATTACATCTCTAGGCCCCTTGATATGACATTGTGCAAGGTTTTCTTTAGAAACAGGAATATATTTGCTCTTGTCGTTGGTAGTACCTGATGATTTAGAAAACCAACTAAACTTGCCTGGCCAAAGCACATTAGCTTCTCCTTGCATCATTTGTTGTACATAGGGTTTAAGATCCTCATAAGTGCTGACTGGCACTCGTTCTTGAAAAGTTTCTATGTTTTGAATAGAATGATAATCGTACTGTTTGCCCCAAGTTGTCCCTTTTGCCCTTTTTAGCAAATGGGTCAATAGCCGTTCTTGCACAGGCATAGGCATCTCCATGTAATGCAAAATATGCTTTACATAAGACCCCATTATTTTATGAATTAGTGTATTCAAAATTTTCATAATCCCTGATTTTAGAACAAAATAAGGATTTTTTGGAAAGACTATTGGTTAATGCTTGGTATAATAACAGTTCATCCACTACAGTAATAAACCAGATAGTTAATCACACACTTACATCATAATGTATATTATCTATATATACTCGTAATATTTAAGTACGGTTTGTATATTTGCACACAAAAATAAACAAATGACAAATTGGACACTTTTTTTAGATAGAGATGGCGTTATCAATACCCGAATAGTAGGCAGTTATGTTCGAAATTGGGGAGAATTTGAATTTATGAAAGGTGCTTTGGAAGCCATGCCTATATTCAAAGCTAGATTTGAACAAGTGCTTGTTGCGACCAATCAACAAGGGATTGCTAAAGGTTTAATGACAGCTGCTGACTTAGAAAAAGTCCACGAACAAATGCTGCAAACAATAGCTAAAGCAGGAGGAAAAATAGAAAAAGCGTACTATTGTCCACTACACGAGCGAGAGAATCCACACTGCCGTAAACCAAATTCAGGGATGGCAGAACAAGCAAAAAAAGACTTCCCCAATATCGATTTCACTAAATCTATAATGGTTGGTGATTCTCCTTCTGATATAGAATTTGGTCACAGATTGGGCATGAAAACCGTTTTTATAACAACTCGACAAGATATCCCTAGTCAAGAGTTAATTGATATTCAACCTAAAATAGATTTTACTTTTGATAGTTTATATGCCTTCAGTCAACAATTAGAGACTATTTTGGTATAATATTAGAATAGTTCTGAATATTGAATCTTTAATTTTTAATACAAAGCATTGTTATTGCTAAACTTTTAATGAATTATGCGCTCCCTTTTTTTTACTTTAATCATTATTGGCTTTCTCGGTATGGGAAACAAGGGAATGGCTCAAAACAAAATAAAAGATGATCTCCTTACTTTTAGAGACATGTGTTTTTTCACTATCAATAAAGAAAAATTTGACCAGTTTCTAAGGATTCAAAAAGCCATTGCTGACGAAAACTACATACTTACCTATTCGGTCATACAAGAAATGCGAAAAAACCTAAAGCATTTTGATATAAAAAACTATGATCGAACTTTTGAGTTTTGGTACTCAGCCAATTATATTGATTTTGACAAACAACTCCAAGTAGCCAAAGAGAGCACCCTCAATGCCCTTAATAATTACGAAAAAAGAATACGTAATAATAATGCATTGTACTTTGACCATCGTATGTTTCTAATGCACTACTTAGCCTATTTGACAGAGTCCTTTTATCCAGATTTTTGGTTTATGTCAATGGAACGTTTTTTCTCCAAAGACATGGTTCATCGTATCAAGAGAGATAATCCGGAGGAAGGCCCCAACCTCTTTAAATACTCAGATCTTTATACTACATTTGAGCAATTTGATGCCATGATAGAGCATGAAGAAAAAGAGATGAAACGATATTTGGGTATAGACAAAATAGAAGAAGACACTTCTGGAATCGCGAAAAAACCACTAATACCTTATTCTTATGGTCTTATATCTAGACAGGAAGCCACTCATCTATTAGAAAGCTTCAAATTAGAT
Source organism: Aureispira sp. (assembly GCA_024222455.1). Taxonomy (GTDB): domain Bacteria; phylum Bacteroidota; class Bacteroidia; order Chitinophagales; family Saprospiraceae; genus JAAEPD01. Next base: position 32,427 of record JAAEPD010000470.1, on the reverse strand, counting down.
GATGCCACACAAGACATTAATACAGATCGAGAAGTTCGTGCATTCAAACGTTTTTTGCAGCGTGCTCGAGCAGGCAAAATCTATCTAGTTGCTCGATTTGATACGATTCCTTATCATTCTAAAAAAGGAGAATAACATTTCATTAACTATACCTTTAGTTTATTAAATTTACATTTGTTTTAGAATAGTTATTAAAATCAAAAACTTTACATATACTATGAATCTTATTACCAAACTCAGTTTAGTACTTTTCTTTTCTGCCATAGGTTGGCAACTCAATGCTCAGAAAGGCTACAACATCCGTGTCAAGATAGACGATTATAAAAATGACACTTGTATGTTAGGTTATCGAATGGGTGACAAAACTTATGTGAAGGACACTCTAGTTGGCCGAAATAAAAAAGGGGAATTTGTTTTTAAAGGAGATAAACCTCTTACTGGTGGAATATACATGATTGTAACCTACCCTGACAATAAGTATTTTGAGTTTTTGATTGGTAATGAAAAGGATCAACTTTCTATGGTAATTTCTACCAAAAAGGATGATGTAGAAGGTATGAACAAACACCTCAAAATTACTGGTTCTGAAGATAACAAAACATTTTTAGCTTACCTCAATTTTCTAACTGGCATTCGTGATGACAATGCAAAGGTGCAAGATGAAATAAACGTAGCTAAAGAAGCTAAAGAAGATGCTAAAGTAAAAGAACTAGAAGCCAAATTAAAAACAATTAATGATGGAGTTTTAACTTATCAGAATGATATAATTAAAAAGCATCCAGATTTTTTGTGTGCTAAACTAATTGGAGCTTCTAAACAACCTGTAGTACCTAAAGAAATAGAGAAAGATAGAACCAAAGCTTTTTACTACTACCGTGCTCATTATTGGGATAATTTTGACTGGAGTGATGAGCGATTGATTAACACACCTATCTTACTCGAAAAAATAAAGTTTTATACAGAAAAACTGACCGTACAGGTTCCTGACTCTGTAGTACGCAATACAGACTACATCTTGCAAAGCGCCAAAAAGGGTGGAAACAAAGAAGTTTTCAAATATGTAGCAGCACATTTACTCAACAAATATGCAAAAAGCAAGGTTATTTGTATGGATGCTGTTTATGTAAGTATTGGGGAGAAATACTACTGCAATGGAGATGCAAGTTGGGTAGACTCTGCTCAATTAGTTAAAATCTGTGATAATGTCCAGACACTAAAACCACTACTTTGCAACAAACCGGCTCCCAATATTACTTTGCGTGATATAGAAACCGGTCAACCTACTAGCCTATACAATATCAAAGCACCTTTTTTAGCTGTATACTTCTGGGACCCAGGCTGTGGCAATTGCACCAAAACTACAGCTAAGCTTGTTCCTGTATACAACAAATATAAAGATAAGGGCTTCCAAATTTATGGTGTATGTAGCGACACTTGGAAGGACATAGGAAAATGTAAAGACAAGATTAAAGAAAAGAAAATGGATTGGATGAACTTAACTGATGATGCTTATCCATTAGCTTATGCTAAAAAGTATTTTGACATTAAAATGAATCCATATATGATCTTGTTAGACAAAGACAAAAAAATCTTGTGGAAGCGTATTGATCCAGGTCAATTAGATGGTATTTTAAAACGCGAATTTGAGCTATTAGAAAAAGAAAAGAATGCTGTTGATAAAGATAAATAGATAAAGTATGAGAAGTATTATATTAATAGTTTTAAGTGTTTTCTTAGTTAGTGTTGTGAGCAATGCTCAATACAAAATCAAAGTCAAAATAGACAATTACCCAAATGACACCTGTGTTTTGGGACATACCTTTGGTGATAAGACTTATATAGACCAAAAGCTGACGAAACCTAACAAGAAAGGAGAATTTATATTTGAAGGAGAGGAATCTCTACCTGGTGGTATGTATGTAATACTAGTGAAGCCTCAGAATGTATATTTCCAGTTTTTGATTTCTGATGATGAGGATCAAAAAGATATTTCGATCTATACTAAAATAGAGAAAAATGTCAATGCTGATCTTAATGATAATCTAAAAATTGAAAATTCGCCTGACAACGAAGCCTTTTTAGACTATAAAAAATTCTTATTGGGTCTCAGAGATAAAGCAACAAATTATCGCACCAAAATGGATGAGGCCAAAGCTAAAGAGAACAAAGAGGAAGAAGAAAAGTGGTTAGAAAAACTCAAAGGCCTAGATGGTGAGGTGAAGAAGTACCACAAAAACTTAGTTGATAAACATCCTAATTTCTTGACTACTCGTATTGTCAAAGCTAATGAACAAGTAGAGGTGCCTAAAGAAATACAGGAGACACCGGAAAAAGTAAATGCTTACTATCGCGCGCATTTTTGGGATAATATGAATTGGGAAGATGACCGTTTGGTAAGGTCAACTATATTCAAAGAAAAACTTGATTTTTTTATTGATAAGCTTTCATACCAAGTTCCAGATTCATTGATTCAATCTTGCGATTTTGTACTCCAAAAAACGCTAAAAGCTGGAGAAAAAGGCAAAGAATATTTTAAGTATGCAGCAATTCGCCTACTCAATAAATATGCAAACAGTAAGGTTATCTGTATGGATAAAGTTTATGTGCATCTAGCAGAAAACTATTATTGCAATGGTTTGAGTGAATGGGTAGATTCTGCACAGTTAGTAAAAATTTGTGACGACGCAGCTCGCCTAAAACCACTATGTTGCAACGAAGTTGGTCCTGACATTATACTACAAAATGTCTTAGATCAAAAACCAGTGCAAATGCATGCAATCAAAGCTAAGTTTACAGCTGTTTACTTTTGGGACCCTAAATGTAATAACTGCTCTAAAAACAGTAAAGCCTTGATTCCTGTCTATGAAAAGTACAAAGACAAAGGCTTTGAGATCTATGGTATTTGCAGCAAAAATCTCAAAGAGATTGAAAAATGTAAGGAAAAAATAGATGAACTCAAAATGCCTTGGATCAACACTACTGGAGATGCCTATACACATGCTTGGGCCAAGAAAAATTATGATATTCAGTACAACCCATTCATGTACTTACTAGACGAAGAAAAACGAATCATGTGGAAACGAATTACACCTGATCAGTTAGATAATATCCTCAAACATGAGTTTGAACGCCTAGAGAAAGAAGCTGAAGAAGGTAAAAAGTAAGATATATTGGTAATATTTTTTGTATTTACAAAACTCTATTTCAACAAGTTGGGATAGAGTTTTGTTGTATATTGAAGTATCATTACCTCAACAGCTATTAATCCAAACAATTATGCACTTCAAAATCTTACTACTCCTAAGTTTTAGCTGCCTACTAAGTTTAGAAAGTTGCAAAGAAACAGAACCCATCATATCCTCTACTCCAATTCCAGAGCACAAAATAAAGGGAATGGCTTTAGTGGCTCCTCCCTCCCCTTTCGTAGAAGACCCTATAGAACCAATGGGTGCTATTGGTGTCAATTGGGTATCCATACACCCTTATGGATTTTTCCGAAAAAATAGCGAATTCATACAATACAATGGGAAACATCAATGGTGGGGCGAGCGTCCTGAAGGCGTTATTAAAAGTGTAGAATATGCACATCAGAATGGTGTAAAAGTACTCTTGAAACCTCAACTCTGGACTTATGATCAATGGATTGGAGATTTTGATATAGAGGATGAACAAACACTCCTAACTTGGCAACAAAACTATGAAGAGTTCATACTAGAGTTTGCTAGAATGGCAGACAGCCTCCAAGTAGAAATGTTCTGTATTGCTACTGAGATCAAACAAATAGCACACAAACATCCTGAATATTGGCGTACACTCATCAAAAAAATAAAAACTATATACAAAGGGAAACTCACCTATGCCGCCAATTGGGACAGTTGGCAAAAGATCACCTTTTGGGATGATTTAGACTATATTGGAGTGGATGCTTATTTCCCATTAGTGCAAAACAAAACGCCTAGTGTCTCTAAATTGCTAAAAGCTTGGCAACCGATATTGAAAGAGTTAGAAGATTTCCATAATCGTTATGATAAGCCCATTTTATTCACAGAATTTGGTTATATGAGTGTAGATGACTGTGCTTATAATCATTGGGAAGTAGAAGCTCAAAAAGGGACTAGAGCGATCAATGAAAAAGCACAAGCAAATGCCCTGCAAGCCTTATTCGAAACCTTTTCAGAGGTAGATTGGTGGCATGGTGGTTTTCAGTGGAAATGGTACCCTAGTACGGGCAGTAATTATGGAGAAGGGAGCTGGGCAAAGGACTATACTCCTCAAGGCAAGGATGCTGAAATTGTGATTAAGAAATATTTTTAGCTTCCCTTCTGTTGAGATGGTGATTCGATTGTTTGGATAAAAATCGAATCACCATATAACAACATTCTATTTAGTTATCAAAACCTTCTCCCCCAACCAACTCTTTAGCAATTTTAATTGCTCCTTATTAGCATTTTTATTCAAAATCAGCTGAAAATTCTCTTTTTGCTCTATTCCAACCTGTTTCAAAAGCTCTAAAAGAGGTAACTCTTCTATACTTTCTACACAATCCTCAAAAAAGGTTTTCAACTCTTTATGCCCTGTTATTTCCACTATCTTATCAAAAAGGTCAGTATCAACAAAAGGCATATCACTTCCATAGTAACCAGATAAATCATACATCAAATTAATAAAGCCATACTCTCCCTTACTCAAAATTCGCAACTTCAAATCTAAACAAAGGCAGACTAAAGCCCCTCTTAAATCAAAATTTATATATTGCTCCTTATATTCACGTTCATAAGCATGTTTGCTCAACTGTGTCAAGGAAAGGTTGGGGTCCATTGCCTTAGCACCTTCTATTTTGTTGTCCAATACAGCCAAAAACTGCTCTAAAGAAATCAATCCTTGCTGTACCTTGGTATGCTCTGCCACATAAGCAGGCCAGCCCTCATACAACCAAGAATGCTTAGAAGGTACAGGTTTACTAAAATTAAAATCATGCACCTCTTCAGAATGTATCAAATAAGGCACAATAGTATGAAACATCTCCGAATCCATCATTTCTTTCATTTGCTGAGCAACCTCTTCTGAATAGCCCTCTTGTATATAAAAGACCGAAGAATGTGAATGTGCTGTCAACTGAGGCACATCAACATCATCACTGATATACACCAACAAGGTATAATGATCTACAGGATAGACATTTCTCATATAAGCCGCTTGAGCAAGCAATAAAGGCTTCAACTTCTTTAACAAATCCTTCGCCTCAACTTCCCCACTCGGATTGTATACTTGCAGCAAAATATCAGCATAAGCCAACTTCATTGTAGTAGTGTCTAGCTTTGCATATAGTATAGGGTGTTTAATCAGTTCTTGATAAGATACGGCTTTAAATATATCTATATTAGATGCCTTGGATTTAGGGACAGATCTCAGACTTGTGGCTGCATATAGATTAGCAGGACGAATAATCTTTAGGTCGACACCTAGCTTTTCATGCGATTCAAAATATCCCAATATGGCATTATGATTTAATAAAAACAGCTCATCCTTTTGAAATTCAGAGCCCACTGTTTTAGGAATATCCCACTCCTTACCACTCTCCCAAGTGGCCTCTACCCTATAAGTAATTTTTACCAATTTTTTGCTATTGACAATCCTCCACGAATTATCATCTCGTTCTACTACAAGGAGCTCTTCCCCCTTATTATCATAAGCTTTAAAATCCTTTATGAAGCGTCCAAAATCACAATACTCTATAATGTTTGGGAGTTTTTTAGGCAAACAAAACACAAGCTCCTTTTCTTTCAGTCTAGGAACTTGGAGTTCTATTTGGAGTTCTCGATCCTCCACCTTAGTAAGATTGATCTTATATTCTAAAGTTGGTAACTGGGCATAGGTCAGCACAGACATCCCTAGCCACAATAGACTGATGTACAAAATACGATTCATAATGGGTATAGTGTTATAATATTTAGGTCCTTGACAGCTCTAACTGCCTCAAAAAAAAGGCCAATAACTCAATAGTCATTGGCCTTACTAAACTTATCTTATTGTTATAATCTATTATTCTAGAGCAAACATAGCTGAATTAGTTTTAGTTTAATGTCAAACTACATTTAACTTTCAACATTTAAGCTAGGGCTTGCCCTAGCCATTTTACTCTTCTGTAATATAATCACCCAACCAAGCCTTACGAATTTTTAGCTGTTGAGCAGAAGCATCTTTATCTAAAGAAAAAGCATTAGGCACTTCCATTGGAATTTTCTTGAGTGTGGCAGAAAGCTCTTTTTCTACAAACTTGCCATCTAGCTTACGCAATACGGTGATGGTCAGTTCTGTTCCCTCTCCAGCAGCAGAAGCATAACTAGTTAGGATACCTGTTACAGACTGTAGCGTCAACTCTTGGCCATTCCATTTGTACAACAAATCATTTCCTTCCAAGCCCAACTCTTTGCGACCAAAATCATCAATACCACCAGGCAATACTTTTAGTAGCTGCTTGCCAGGATGGAAGCTAATACCAGCATTCACATCAAAACCAAATGGAGACAATTCTTTTACCATTCCTTTCTTTTTGTAAGTAATCCCAGCCTCTTTTACCAACTCTTTAATTGGCAATTTTTCGGCTCCAGCAACATAGCTTTTAAAGAATTTTTTAAGCTCCTTTTGCTTTGTAATTTTTACAATGTCTTTGAATAGTTTTTTGTCTTTGAATGGTTTTTCTATTCCATATTGTTTCGACAAATCTTGCATCAAATCCTGTATACCATAAGCACCATCTGTCAAGATACGCAGTTTCAAATCCAAGCACATATTGATCAATGCCCCCTTGAGGTAAACATTCATATACTGATCCTTGTTTTCATCCAAACAAGTCTTACTCATTTCTGTAAAAGACAAATCATCCTTTAGCATAGCAGATTGCGTCATCTTAGAGCCAATCACACCCAAAAACTGTTCTACAGGCATCAAACCCTGTTTCACCTGTACGTGCTGTGCAGCATACTCTGTTCCACCTTCATACATCCACAAATGCTGAGACATTTTAGGATTAATGAAATCGAAATAGTGAATCTCTTCAGAGTGAATAGACAATGGAGTTACAATATGGAAAAATTCATGTGCAGCTACATCTCTTACCGTTTGTGCTATAGCTTTTGGATCTCCCTCAAATAAGCAGTAAAAAGAAGAATAAGAATGCTCTAAGGCACCTGCTGATCCAGATAGATACAAATCAGATTCTGCATTTAGATAAATCAAAAAAGCATATTTATCTACAGGCAATTTCCCTCCTAGATATTGACGCTGCGCTTCTAAGATTGGTTGAATATCACCCACCAAAGCTTTAGCACTTACTTTTTGAGAAGGAGAATATACTTGTATCAATACATCTGCACGGCCTACCTTAAAATTAACAGTATCAGGTTTTGCAAATAAGATAGGATTGTCTACCAAAAAGTTGTAAGATGGTGCTGTGAAAATATCAGTATCTTCATCACCTCCTGTGCGATCCAAAGTTGTTCCACCAAAAAACTCTTTTGGACGATCTACTTCTATCTCAAAAGGCAATTGAGCATACTTATTAAAGTAGCCAAAAATACCATGATTATTAAACACAAAAACATCTTCTGAAATGTTGGTTCCTGCTGGTTCAAAAATCACATTTCCTTTGTCTGTATCCCAAGTATCTTCTACTCTATATACAATTCTATCTAATGTTTTTGCATCAGCAATTACCCAACTGTTAGCATCAGGATGCTCTACATCCATCTCGTTGCCACTAGCATCATATGCTCTAAAATTTTGCACAAAGCGCCCAAAATCATAAATAGCGTATGTTCCAGGAATCATTTTAGGCAAGTGGAAAGTTAACTCTTTCTGATTAAGCTGAGGTACCTTTAGTTCTACAGTAAGTTCGTCATTTTCTACAGAATTGACATCTACCTTGTATTTGTATACCTGCTCTTGAGCCATAAGGCTACTTCCCATCAATAGACAGACTAAACTAATCCATAAACTGTTCTTCATATTTTATTTATTTTAGGAATTTTTCTAATTAAATTTTGTTTTTATATCCTATCACTGACAAGCATTATCAGTACCAAGCTGCAAAGAATAGAATTATTTATGTTTTTTTTAATTTTTCCGACCAACTTCTCAAAATTCTCGAGCTTTGCTCTACTTATCCATAAAAAACGGCTTGACCCTAAATTTTAGAATCAAACCGTTTTTATCTTTTATAATATAATCTCTCTACTGCATATAAGAAGTTCTAACCTCCTCAAAAGTTGGGATATGGCGATGGTGCCATTTTTTGATCACCACTCCATTTTTGACTAATACTAATCCAGGATTAGCTCGAATGATAGTTTTGGTTAATTTATCATCTGCTGCGTGGAATGGATAAGCACCATTAACCTCTTGTCTGAAATCATCTATATTTCCTTTGACATTATAATAGAGAGCATGTGTCTGAATTCCACTGCTTTCAGCTGCTTTTGCCAAATCTCCAATTTGCTTGAAAGCAGATTTGCTTGCATGGTCTAAATCACCTGCAACAACCAAGAAGTTATAACCTTCATTCTCTTCCACTTCTGGTACTGAAAAATATTGAATTTGAGAATTACATCCTTCCGTAATCACTTTTTCTTCACGATCTACATATTCCCAACCATCACCTGTTGGTAGGTTATTCATATCAAACTTTTGATTCTCTCCACTAGCCTTATTTTTATAAATAAAGGTTAGCTCTTTGACTGGAGCATCAGCCAAACATTTTTCTTTGGCAACAGGAATATTAGTTCCCTCCGCAAATGGACGGAAATCTACCATTGGAATATCTAGATAATAATTGCGTAAACAGAAGAAGAAAGACAATCCCATAAATACCCAAGCAAGTAAGGTTCTTACCTTAAGTTTGCCTGCAATCTTAGTTTCTGGTTTAATCAACTCCTTCATTTTATAAGTAGCCGCAAACAGATAAATAGACATCCCTGTAAAGATCACATCTTTAATAAAGGTCTCTATAGGTTTCAGTTTCATGAAATCGCCAAAGCAACCACAATCCGTAATACGAATATTTGTTGGGTCAAACTCTCCCCATTGAGAAAACTGTAAAATACCTACAGCTGGATCTCTAGCAGTAAAACCTGTTAGATAGTTAAAACCAGTTAGAAAGGTAAAGAAGAGCATAATGAGTAGGTTCAAGCCAGTAGTTCGTTTAGCCCCAATACCCAAAAGCATACAAGCACCCAAGGTGAGCTCCAATACCAGCATCACCAAAGAAAAGTTTAAAGATTGCTCTTTCATAAAATCCATGAAAGGCAAGCCTTGCTCTGCAAACTCTGCAAAGTAATCCTTCATTTTATAAGCTGTGCCTAAAGGGTCTACAGCCTTCACTAAACCTGAGAAGATTAATAAAGTACCTATAAAGTATTGCAAATACCAAGGTACAGGGTGCATTACTTCATGTTTCTTTAGCTTAGAATGCCCTATTCCTAAGGTCATCAATAAAACTGCCCCAGCTACAGCCAAAAAGATAAATAGTGTATAAACAGTCATAGTTAAGTTAGTTATAAATTAGTCAATTGTACATTTGCAATTAGGCTGCTTCCTCACTCAATTTGATGAGAGCAAACACAGCATAATTAATCATATCTTGATAGTTAGCATCCAAACCTTCCGAAATTAATGTTTGCCCATCATTATCTTCGATCTGTTTGGTTCTTAATATTTTCATTAAAATTAAATCTGTTAGAGAACTTCTACGCATATCTCTCCAAGCCTCACCATAGTCATGGTTTTTTGCTTTCATTAGCTCAAAAGTAGCTTGTGCATAACGATCATAAAGTGCTGTCACATGATCTACAGGAAGCTCTAATTTAGCATCATCATCTAGCTCCAACTGTATTAAGGCCATAATACTATAATTGATTAGCCCAATGTATTCGCTCCCCACCCCTTCTTCTATTTTCTGCTCCCCTTTTTCCTCTATGCTTCGAATCCGTTTAGCTTTTATAAATAATTGATCTGTCAAGGAAGAAGGTCTTAGTATACGCCAAGCAGTGCCATAATCTGTTGTCTTTTTCAAAAATATATCTCTACACTTTGCTAGTTGTTCTTGATATTGATCTAATGTCTTTTTCGCCACGTTTGAGTCTGATTATTGAATGATATAATAGTATAACGAGTAACTTCAACTAAATGTTTAGTTAAGAGAATCATAAAGTTTTTCCTATTCCATCTTGAATGGCACGTAATCTGCTTTTACAGTCGGTGATAAGCTGTTTGGCTTTCTGTGTAGATTGCAACAATTTATCTAAACTAAAATTTTGATTTTCGAGTTCTTTCAATGTATTTTGCAACTCTTCGAGTGCTTCATCGTAGGATATAGCAGAAGAATTGTCTGGGTTATTTGGTATTTGGTTCATAAAACCTTATTTTTAAAGGAATTGTTTATTCTAGTCACAAATAATTTATCTATCCAAAAAAGATAGCCCAAATCTTTGATCGTTCCCAATTTATGTGCATAAAAAATTTGAATAACTCTAAACTACTCATGAAGCGAAAGTAATAAATAATTGGCTTATGAAAGCAACTTTTACACTGATTCTTGTACTGTCTTCTACATTCATTTTTGCTCAAACTAAATGGAAACGGTTGACGCAACGACCACTCGAAGTTACCTACAAAATTCCGAATGGTTGGTTTATTGGAGGTTATATGAAGGATCCCAACTGCAAATGTATGGGAGCTACTATCAATACTGCACCTGACCGAAGTGTGAATATGGTGATTTTTGAGTCTAATCAGTTTGGCTTAGATAGCCTAAAAAAACAACAACTTTGGGGTTATACTTTTTTGGCTAATTTAGATATAAGCGAAGATTCTTTAGAAACTGCTCACCTACAATATACCAAGGCACTTTCAAGCTGGAAAGAAGACAATACGCTCGAAGTACTTCGCTTTGCAACAACTTATAATGAGACTAGCTATCTAATCTATTTTTGGGGAGAAAAAGACGATATAGAAAGACATCAAGAAACAATAGACATTATATTACACAGTATAGAACCAGCTCAATAGGAATCTAAAGTCCAAGACTGTCCATTCTCTTTTTTATACTACGCCCCATTCTCTCTACAGGATAGCGCTCCTAAATGGTTGAAGAAAGCCAAAATTAGACTTTCTCCTGTAGGTAGATTATCTTCATAATAAGTTGTTTTCACCCAATTATGACAATACAGCAGTCTCAGTACTTATAGTTTTCAAATATTCTTGGATTTTGCCTAAGTTATCTACAGCACCAATATAACCAATGTAATTATCAGGGCGGACTAAAAAAAGCATAGACTGACCTATCTTCAAACTCTTGAAAGCTGCCATATTCTCTGTTAGATTATGAATAGTATAGATAGATATCTGGTCTGCATAGTTACCCAAACATTCTTTAAGTGCATCTGCTTCTTTTTCTCCTATTTCGTCCTTATTACTCAACCAAATTAGTGCTTGGCACTTAGTAGTTTTCATGTATTGATATATACTCTTGGACACCTTTTCTTGCTCATCATAAACCTGTACATAAGGCATACGATCACCCGCTTTTAGTTTACCAACTAGGGCTATTGTCTGTTTGGACAAACTGCTTTTTCTATAGCGAATACCGATCTGAGAAACTACTCTAAAAGCACGTTTACGAACAGCATCAAACCCCAAAGCAGTTCCTAAAATCATTGGCAAAAATTTAAGTCGAAAGAAATTAGCTAAAGTTCCCTTTTTGACCATTGTCGAAAATCCTCTATCTGTAGTATTCACCAATCGGTGTGCTACAGGCAAACGTTCTTCATTATATGTATCTAATACAGATAGGGGTGCTTTTTCTTGTAATACCCAAGCCAATTTCCAAGCTAAATTATAAGCATCTTGCAAACCTGTATTCATTCCCTGTCCACCAGCTGGACTGTGTACATGCGCAGCATCTCCTGCAAAAAACACTCGCCCATTCCTAAAATTATCAATACATCTATGATGCACCTTATAAACTGAGAACCAATGTGTTTTGCCAAATTCTAATTTAATCTTGTGCTTTTCTTTTATGACTTCTTTGATATCATCAAAACTTACATCAGCTTCATTTTCAAACTCCTCAGGCAAAATCCCAACCACTCTATAACGATTATCATCCTTCATCGGAAAAAATGCAGCAAACGAGGAGTGTGCAAGATTAGAATAGAGTTTTTTCTCCTTGAACTCCCATTCTATATCAGTATCTACTACATAAAATATATTCTCATAAGTATCTCCCTTAAACTGCATCTGAAGAGCATGTCGTAGAGGACTTCGACCTCCATCGGCTGCTATTACCCAATTAGCAGTTATTTCTTCTTGTTCTCCATTCTTATCTTGTATTAAAACAGTAGCATTATCTTCTTCCTGCATAAATTCAAGCATCTCACAATTCCATTCTACTTCATGTCCATTTTTTTTCAAATAGGCATAGAGCAGATCTTCATTTTTACTTTGTTCTAATACAAACATATAAGGGTAAGCGGTCAGTCCTTCTCCCATAGCAGATAAAGGAATCTCTTGAGCCAGTTTGCCATTGACCATTACTTGCATAGATTCGGCAGGAACACCTTGAGCCAAAGCTTCCTCTACAATTCCTAATTGTTCATAAATCTCTAATGTTCGAGCTTGCACCCCCAATGCTTTGGAAAGTTGAGTAGTACCTTCTTTTTTGTCTATGATCCGAAAGTCTACACCAAATCTAGACAATTGGCAAGCCATCATTAGGCCAGTGGGGCCTGCTCCTACTATCAAAACGGGACAATTTGATTTTTTCATAGCTGTTGTATTTTTTCATAGTTCATAGGTTTTTAGAATTTTATGCTAAATTTTAAAAACTTCACTTTTGTAATTCCTGAAAAAATTAATGTTTCAATCACTTACAAAAAACTAGAACTAATGATATTGAGGTTAGTAATATTTGATTTGATATAAATCTATGTGAAAAATCAATAGCAATCCAATCAATTCAACCAACAGCTCTAAAACATCTATGAAGGGTTTACGACCACCTCAAAAGCAACCTCATCTATAATCTTTTCCATAAAAAGAATTTTAACAGTGTACTTCCCAGTATGCCAATAATCACAAGTTTCGTTGCCATAGCTAACCAAGACAGCAGCTTTTTTTTCGGTAGGTTCTATAGGTTGCAGTCCTCGCTGCGTAATAAGCTGTTCCCCTTCTTCATTATAAAAATTGCCAACAAATTCACAGTTCCAAATATAGTCTAGCTTATTATGTAAATTGATTTCAAAGGCAAGATAAGGTGTTTGGGCAGCAACAAAGGTCTTGCTATAAACTCGCTGATTGATTGGTGGCACATCTGTAGATGTAGAAAAGATTTTGACCTCTTCTAATTCAAAATAAGGGTTGATTTCTTTATTCTTAAAATTCTCTTTTTCTATCGCTATATAAACATCTCCAACCAACTGTCCATCTATGTAAGCCTCTACTCTACAAACTCCTTGAGCCCAATACCCCCCCTTTTCGGGAGCCCCCCAACTATTGGAAAGATAGGCCCTATCCAAATCCTTAGAAATTGTATACTTTTCTGTTACTTCATAGGCTTTTTGTTCAGTACCATCCATTTGTTGCCAATAAGCGATCAACTTCATCTTGCAAGACCAATCTTCTTGTTGAAAACGTAGATTATGCAATACAACTTCTACATAGATAAAATCTATTTCTGCCGCCTCAAATACGGTTCTATACTTCCGATAATCACCCATCAACCATTGAGGAGAGTGATGTGCACCTATTCTCAAAACGCTATAATTTGCTCGGCGTTGCTGGTTTTTGAACATTTTTGAAAACATCCTAGTCTCTAGTTTTAAGCTGTTAAATTAATGCTACTCCCCTGTCCATATAGGTCTTTCTTTTTTCCTAAAAGCATTCATCCCTGCCATTGCATCTTTGGTCCCCACAGCCTCCATCAAGCGTTTATACAAAAACTTGTGCAAATCAGCATCGTCTACCTCTTGCATATCCTGATAAGCTTTCAAGCCCAAACGTATAGCAGTTGGAGAGTTTTTACATATAGATTTAACCAATTCAGCTACAGCTTCATCCAATTTATCAGCATCAACTACCTCTGTTACTAGACCTGTTTTGTAAGCGTCCTTCGCATCCAAAACCTTACCTTGTATACACCAATCTAGTGCCTTTCGAGCTGGCATTACTTTCAATAAACTTGCCATCACCTGAAAAGGCCACAAACCTCTTTTTACCTCGGACAAGCCAAATGTAGCATCCTCCTTAGCTGCATAAACATGGGTACAACCTGCCAAGATCAAAAATCCTCCTGCATATACAGGCTTAGCCACCTTAGCAATACATGGTTTGTGCAAATTATTGAACAAGTCACCTAAAATAATTTTCCCTTTTTCTTCTGGGATAGAAGATCCAGAGTTGGTGTCTTTTTCACCCATAAAAGTCTTCAAATCTGCTCCAGCACAAAAAGTTGGACCATTAGCAGCTATCACAACTGCCCAGATATGATTAAAATGTTTAGCATAAGCCAAGGCATAGGCCAACTCTCTAGCAATTACCTCATTCAGTGCATTACGTTGTTTAGGGCGGTTGAGCGTAATGTACAATACATTGTCTTTATCTTCTACCTCCAAATAAGCAAATCGTTGCTCATGAAGATCACTTGTTTGTTCTTTAGTAAAAACCATATTCAATTATTTAATTACAAATCATTCAATTACAAATTACGAATTCCACCAATATTATCTAAGAGAGCTTCCCAAAGGACTCTACTCCAGTCAACTCTTTACTTAAATCCCAAATACGATGTGCATGCTCCATATCTTGAGCCAACTTACTCGTTTTTTTAATTCGACTTTTTGCAAAATATTCACCAGTTATACCTTTAACATCTGGAGATAACGCCAGATAAACTGAGGTTTTAGCACCTTTTTTGGGAGTTGTCAATACCAATGGCCCACCAATTTTGAATAATCGTCGGAAAAATTTACTCCCAGAACTACCAAAATTTGTATTTACTGATCCAGGATGCAAACAATTGACGGTAACACCTGTTTGCTGCTCTTGCATCTGTTTGGACAACACCTTTGTAAAATAAATATTCAGCAGTTTAGACAAACCATAATTAGCCATCTGTCCATAAGTTTTCTCACCTTGTAGATTATCATAATCCAGTACTTTCACTAAATTATGCACCAAAGAAGAAACACTTACGATACGTTTATCCCTGCCTTTTTTTATTAGATCTAACAATTCATGAGTTATCAAAAAATACCCTAAATGATTAACGCCAAAAGTGCGTTCTATTCCATCTACAGTTGTTTTTTTATCTCCAAATATGGCTCCTGCATTATTGACTAATACATCAATGGAATCATAGCTTGATCGGAAGTTTTCTCCAAATGTTTTGATCGATTCTTGAGAGCTAAAATCGCAAAGTAGCAAATCTATTTTATTATTCTTACTCTGTTTTTTTATCTCTTCTTGTGCAGTAGCCCCCTTTTCAGGGTTTCGGCAGACCATCACTACTCTATTCCCCTGTTGGGCTAATGCAAGAGCTGTTTCTTTGCCAATTCCAGAGTTTGCCCCTGTCACCACCATTATTTTAGACATATTCAATTACGAATTACAAATTATTTAATTACGAATAATCTCTAAACCTCCCCCAAATTCCTAAAAGGAATTTAGTTCTGGTTTATCTATTAGTTCTTCATCTATTATTTATTACCTAAAAACCTATTACCTCACCACCACCTCTATATCTCCATCTCCAAATCGGATTTTCAGTATATCCCCAGACTTAGCTTCTTCTATCGTATTCAATACCTTTCCATCTTGATTAGTGACTATAGAAAAACCTCTATCCAAAGTATTTTGAGGGTCAAGTAATTTTGCCTTTTCTTCTAGATTTTGTAATAATTGAGTATGATAATTCAAATGCTGTTGTACCAACAAACCTAACTTTTGTTCAGTTGTTTCTAAATAGACTTGAGCCTGTTGGATATGATGCTGTGCAAACTGTGTTATTTGCAAATAAGTTTGCTCCAAGGTGGCCTCAAAATTCAACACTTGGTTTACCAAAAATTCAGCAGCAGCAGTAGGCGTTTTTAAGGCTTGGTGGGCCACTAGATCTGCTAATACTTCATCTATATCATGCCCAATACCAGTTATAATAGGCAGTTCACTAGTAGCAATTGCCACACACAGTTTATAGCTATCAAAACCCATTAAATCTAGGCGGGCACCACCTCCACGTACGATGACTATGCAATCAAACTCTGTTTGTCTTGCCTCTATTATTTCTATCTGTTGTACAACTTCGGTCTCTACATTAGCACCTTGCATAGCAGCAGCAAAAAGCTCTGTTCGGAAGGTATATCCATAAGGATTTTGATGCAATTGATTCAAAAAATCTTGCAACCCAGCAGCAGTCTTGGAAGAAATAACAGCAATACGCTGAGGAACTATATTAAAATCTAACTGTTTATTAAGATCAAAAAATTGGTCAGCCTCCAACTTGCGCATAGTGGCTATACGCTGCAACTCCAATTGCCCTACCGTAAAACTTAAATCTACGTTTTTAACTATCAGTTGAAAACCATACAACTCCGTAAACTCAACCAATACCTCCATCAAAACCTGACTCCCTGCCTGTAAGATCGTCCAAAGCGAATCTCCAATCTTCTTATGTACTCGGTTCTGATCACTTTTCCAAAATACTGCATTGGCCTTAGCACGTACCTTATATTCATCTCTATCTACCAAAGATAAATACAGGTTTCCTCTACTGTTGCTCACATCTGCCAACTCACAGCGAATCCAGATAGGCTGACGCATATTGAAAGCCACCACTCTATGTAAGTGTTGGTTGAGTTCAAATAAAGAAAACTGTTGTGGGGTATTGGAATTGGTATTTTGCATTCAATATGGTCTAAGAACGTTCTTCAAACTCAAAATGAAACTTATCAGTTCTAATCTGATGATTAAATAAGTGTGGATAATGCTTACGCATCTCATTTTCAAACTCCACCAAAGGCACATCATGAAATACGCCATGATCATCTACATAATCCATAAATGGGTTACCTGTTTTATCCGATTCCTGAAAAACACTATCCTGCTCTCCATCAAAATCTAGTGGAGCCACACCCATTTTTTTGCACAACTCTGTATCAAATACAGGGGTAGCTTTCACCCATTTCCCCTCTAAATAAACCTCTGCATAACCATGAAAAACCAGTAAATCATTTTTCAGATATTCCTCCAATTTTGAGGTAGCTAAATGGTTACGCACGTTAGCAAAACCTAATCGACTAGGCACCCCCAACACTCTAGCTGCAGCTGCAAACAAGTTTGATTTTTCGATGCAATATCCATAGTCTTTAGTCAACAAGTGGCTAGCTTTTAGTGCATAAGGTTTCAAGACAACATGGTAAGGATTGTATCTAAAGCCATCTCGAACAGTATAAAACAGTTGTATAATCTGATCTTTTTTATTGCTAATGCCTTTTATAGCTTGATGTGTATAATCTATTACATCCGAATGGTCGCTATCCATATAGAATGCAGGCATTGTGTATTTCTCTTTATTCTCCATATCCATAAAGATAATGATCTAATTTATAAAATCATCATCTAGTATATCTGAATTTCTTGTTCCATTAGATTTAGTCCAATTGGGTCTATGATTATCTATAACCCCTATCAAATAAAGAGCTGGAGCTAATGCTAAAACTTTATAAAGCCCTGCAAATCCTAATAAAATCCCCATATTCAATATTCTTTTTATGACACCTTCATTATCATCTAATATAACACGAAAAGTATTGTCTAAAGCACTCCCTCCATTAGGATCTTTTACTAAAAAAAATATTATAATATAAGATATTATAATTTCTAAATTATAAATAAATGCACCTTGAATAGATAGATTATTCAACCAAGTAGATGGTCGTAAAATCAGTATGCTTACAATATAAATACTGACTAACACAACACCTTCTACAAGAATAAACTCAGGATTTAAACCAACATCATTTATATCAGGCCAACATATATATATATTTAGAGTACATATTCCTAACCCTACTAGGATAACTAGGATAGATTCCAAATAGATTTTCTTTTTCTGCTCAATCATGTCACAATGCATTTAAACAATTCTCCAACCAATCCTTATTAGCCACAGGATTCAACTCCAAGAGTCCCTTTTTGAGTTCCTCATATTTATGCTCATACTTTTTATTGCTAATAATTCCTACTTGTTCACGTAGTTTACACAACCTGCCTGTCAATTTCAAAAAATTGAGATTAGCTTGACGCTGATAGGCTGCAATCTTTTTGCTGCGTCTCAAAAATACAGTAAAAGCCTCTATTGCAGATAACAAAGCCTCATATTCATCCAATTCATAATAACTTTTTATCTGAATAATCTTAGCACCTAAAGCATAAGAAAGATTGACAAAATCTACATTGTGCAGAGCTTGTAAAGCTTTGTCATATTGATGTGTTGCATGATGAAAAAAGGCTAAGTTGTAACGATAGGAATTTTCTCTAATAGAAGGTGCTAAATCTTTTTTGCGCTCTTCTATAAATTCTTCTGCCCATTCAAAATCTTTAGTTCGGACAGCTGTTGTTAATATATTTTTGTAATGTCCTGCTGGCAAATAACCATCTACATAAATTAAGCGTCGTCCTAACAATTGTTTATACAAATACAAAGACTCTTTATAATATCGAATTTGGCCTTTGTTGATTCGGGTAGCACAATAGTTTAAAGCATAAATATATACAGCTCTCAAATCCTCATCCGAAAATGAATTATTATGCTCTACTACAAACTGGATAAGATCTGCATAAATAGTTTCCTCATCTGGTTTTAGCAATAAATTCAAGATTAACTGATAAATCTTAATGACAGGCAACTCTGCATATTGCGGTACTTTCTTGATGTGTACCAATAGTTCTTCCAACAAAGGGTATTGATAGTCTGTACCAATTATGGTATTTCGATTGATCATATCACAAGCTGTTTTGAGCTTTTCGGTGATATAAAACAAATCTAAATAATCATTTTTTTGCTGTAAATTGCTGTCATAAACACGCCCTCCTTTGGTCACAAACTGCAAATCTAATTCTTTGTGCAACCAATATTCTTCTAGATAAAGATCTTCTACATAATTTGGTTTTGCAGCTTGTTCATAACGTTTTTGAGCAACAGCTTGATGTCTAAACTGTAATCGTTTTCGCAACTCTCGCATCAAAAATATTTGCTGTTGCCGTTCCCATTGTTGCCATTCTATATGAATCAAGAATTCATGCAATAATTTTAGTAACTTAGAAAATAAACTATAAAACATATTATTGTCAAATGGCTTGGCACCATACAAATGCTTGTATATTCGTTCTTTATGCAGTTTACGTTCTTGCCTAAACTCAGGAGCTTGTTTTATCAAATAGCTGCATAATTTTCTTAATTCATTATGTTTATTAAAAAATGGTGAGTATACATAGTCTTCAAAACGAGTAAGTTCTCTAGAAGTTAGCATACTTAGTAATTGAATCAACTTAGAATTTTTCATAAATAAGTTTTAGCATCATGATGCTATAAATATAAGTTTTAATAATCAAAAAAGCGCAAAGAATAAGTTAAACAAAGAGTTATTCATATATCAAAAATCGTAAACTATCTAAGTTTACAAGGTATATGTCTTTGTTTGCTCTGCATAATTATTAAATCTTTGTATTGTATAAATATCAAAAATACCATACACATGAAGATACTTACATCATTATTAGTCAACTGCCTATTGGCGATATATATAATACTCCCTACATCACTCAGTGCACAAAGCCTGCAAACAACTATAGACACTAGTTGCAACTTAACTATCCAAGTTGTTGATTCTAATGGCATAGCACTTAATAATGGAGGGGCTTATATTATTACAGTAGGCTCTTTAACAGATTCTAATTTAGTCCAAGCATCTACAACTATAGATGTTAGCAGTTTAAGCAATGGATCTTATTTAGTTTCAGTCTGCCAAGTTAATTCGACTTGTTATACAGATAGTGTCATTATCAGTTGTGGACAAGGCACTAGTGGTAGTAATAATTATCAACTTACTTATAATCTAAACAATTCAAGCAACTGTAGTACTTGTAATGGACAAGCTACCTTCCAAGGTATTGCTGACCCAAATAGTAACAACCAAGCTCCAGCTCCTTATACTTTCTCTTGGAGTGATGGTAACACCAATAGCAATAGAACAAATCTTTGCTCTAATACTATTTATACTGTAGTAGTGACAGATGGAGCACAAAATGCCTATACACAAACTATTATGGTAGGTTGCAATAATTTGGGTGGAGCCAGTTGTGTCTCAGCATTTGATCTAAATTTAGATATAAACGGCTTGGCTACTATCACTGCCCAAGATTTGAGTACCATTCCTCTAGGCACCCCTATTTCAGGAGGTTCTGGATATATTATTGGCCCCACAGGAACAATTAGTTCCTCTTATACTTTTGACTGCCAAGATATAGGTACCAACCTGATGACTTTGATTACAACAGATTCTACAGCAAGTACAGATTCTTGTAGTGTTTGGGTAACAATAACAGATACCAATAATGTATGTGGAGGCTATGGAAATAATACAGGGAACTACATCGTCATGCAATCTAGCTCAAGCAATGCAACCAACTGCAATGGGGCATGTGATGGAGCTTATAGCTTTGGGTACCTTGTTGACACCACCACCAATCAACAACCTCTAGCTCCACTTACCTTTGTTTGGAATGATGGCGACACAAATTCTACTAGGGCTAATTTATGCCCATTTTACCAATACACGTTAAACGTTTATGATGCTAACCAAAATCACTATAGTATTCCAGTTAGTGTAGCTTGTGATAGTACAAGTGGAAATTCTCCATGTATAGATTCTAGTCTAATTAATCCAAATATCAACTGTGCTACAACCTACCAACCAGTTTGTGGTTGTAACCAAGTTACTTACCCTAATGCATGTATAGCTCAAAGTAATGGTGTCAGTACCTGGACAACTGGTGTTTGTTCTAGTTTGCAAGTAACCATACAATCCTCGCCTGCCACCTGTGACACCTCAGGCACAACTTGCAATGGATTTGCTGCAGCAACAGCCTCTGGTGGAGGTGGTGTTTATGCTTATAACTGGAGTAATGGTAGTAATGCTGCTGTTATTCAAGGCCTATGCCCTGGAGTTTATACCGTTACGGTATCCTCTTCAGGAACTGCAGGTGCTGCTATAAAAACTGTTACTATTGGACTTAATGGCTGTGTTTGGCCTGGAGATACTGATGACAATACTGTTGCCAACAACTGGGATTTACTACCTATTGCTTTAGCTTATGGACAACAAGGATTCCCTCGAAGTTCTACTGGTACAACATGGGCAGGAGTTTCTGCTCAAGATTGGAATGTAGTTGGTGCTTTGGCAGGCCTACCCGATTATAAACATATTGACTGCGATGGTAATGGTTTAATAGATTTAAATGATGCCAATGCTATTGTTCAGAACTATGGACAATCTTATGTACGAAGTACAAGTTCTGCAACAGGACAATTGCCTATATATGTCAATTCGGCTACTGCTTCGCCTAAAGATAAAGTGGCATTACCTATCAACCTTGGCACTGTCAATAGCTTAGCTACAGATGTTTATGGAGTTGCTTTCACCATCAATTACGATCCTGATTTGGTAGAATATGGATCGGTAGACGCTGATTTCATGACCTCTTGGTTGGGTAATGACTTAATGGATGTCCGATATGATTTCAGTCAACAAGGAAAGTTGGAGGTCGCTGTAGCTCGTAAGGATAGAATCAATATCTCTGGTTATGGTCAAATTGGAACTTTATATTTTACAATTATTGAAGATATACTTCGTTCCTCTTCTCCTGGTCCACAAACAATGGTTATAAGCATTGACAATATTCGTCTAATTAATAAAAATAATAACGAAATAGGTACTAATTCTATATCAAGTGTGGTTACTATTTCGCCTGTAGCTACAGCTGTAGATAAAAAAGCTTTACGCAACAACGAAATACAAGTATTTCCTAATCCTGCAAAAACACATATACAAATACAGTCAACTGATTTAATAGAAACTGTACAAATCTATACGACTACAGGACAGCTTGTACACACTCAGTTAGATAATTTCAAGCAGCCAATAGAGATACAACAATTGCCTAGAGGTATGTATATTTTATCTGTAAAAACTGCTAATCAGGTTTATAACAAACGAATTCAAATTATAAGATAGGTTCAGATTACTGAATACATTTTTAGCTTTCTCACACAAAGCAAAGCCACTTGACCTTTATGGAACAAGTGGCTTTTTTTCTTTTGACCAATCTATATCCAAATAATCAATAAGATTTTAAGCCTTTTTTGAAATTTTATATGCCAGTGTGATCATTATCACTATTTCTTGGCTCTACAGGTTAGACCTTTGATCTGTAAACAAATAGTAATTTAACTTTCATATAGGATTAGAGACAAGCACAATGAAACATCTATCTACTATCATATTGGTATTGGTAATAATTTATAGTGGCTATAGCCAACAGCATAATATATTCAAGAATTCTGCAGCAAATATAGATAGCCTCTCCCAAAGCTCCTGCAACGCCCATGAAAAAAAACCTTTACACTGCTTAAAAGATTTTTTTTCTAAAGGACATGTTTCAGGGCATATGCGCTACTATTTTATGACCACATCCAATAAAGGGCCCTTATCTACATATTATGCCAATGGTTTGGGAGGGCTACTTGCTTACCACACAGCTATATGGAAGGGATTTCAGTTAGGTGTTGAGGGTGTATTCATTTACAATATAGGCTCTTCTGATTTGGGTGCTATTGATCCTATTGGAGGAGGTCGAAGTCGTTGGGAATTGCAATTGTTTGATATTAAACATCCAGACAACAAAACAGATTTAGATCGATTAGAACAATTATATATCAAATACTATTTTAGGAAAGGCTCTTTTGTAGAATATGGTAAAATAGGTCTTGAAACACCTCTGATGAACTATCAAGATACTAGAATGAAAGCTTATAGCTTTGCTGGATTTTGGAGTCAAATTGTTGAATTAGATAAGTTTCGTTTCAACTTAGGATGGATTCATGGTGTCAGCTCTAGAGCAATGACACATTGGTATCCGATCAAGGAAGCTATTGGATTTTATGGTAGTGGATATACTACTCATGGAGATGCTTCAGAATACAATCATCATCTCAAGACTGCAGGGGTTGGAATTGCTTCTGCTCAATTCCAACCTAACTCAAATTTCAAATTTCAAGTATGGGATTATTTCATAGAAAACATATCAAATACCTTATGGCTACAGGCTGATTTCAATAAGAAGTTTGGTCAAACAAAATTTTTCACGGGGGTACAATTCCTTCGTCAAGATCCTATCAACAAAGGAGGAAATGAGAACTATCATTATGCATATCATTCTCTAGACCAACGTACTAATTTGATAAGTAGTCAAATAGGGCTTAGTCGTTGGGGCTTTACCTTCTCTACCAATTATACATATATTGCAGAAACTGGACGCTATTTATTTCCTAGAGAGTTAGGGCGCGAAAAGTTCTATACAACTATACCTCGATTTAGAATTGAAGGTTTAGGCAACACCCATATGTTGGTAGCTAAGCTCAATTACATCCCTCCAAAGCTCTCTAGCTTAAGCATTGATTGGACAGTTGCTTACCTAAAATCGCCAAATATTGATCAATATCAATGGAATAAATACCAGCAAATACCCTTCCTCAACTATGCAATGGATATTCGCTATCATTTCGATAAGTTTTTGCAAGGGCTAGATTTTAGATTATTGTATACCTACAGACAAGCCTTAGAAGATTATTCTAATGATTATCAAGCAATTTTCAACAAGGGAGACCTTCATCATCTCAGTTTTGTACTAGACATTAATTTCTAATATGCAGACTCCCTCCTCAAATCATAGTTCACAATAAAAAAGTAGGATATGACAAAGCCATATCCTACTTCAAAAAACTTAAATACACTATTATCTAAGATAATCCAGAGATTACCCCATCATCATCTATAGTCATCCCTTCAGAGGCTGGCACACTAGGCAAGCCTGGCATGCGCATCATATTACCCAATATTGGAATTACAAATCCTGCTCCTACTGCATATTCAAACTCTCGAACAGTTACTCTAAATCCTGTTGGACGACCACGCAATTTAGCATTATCCGAAAGGGATTTTTGTGTTTTTGCCATACAGACAGGTAAGCCATTCAAGCCTAATTTGTCAATTTGTTTCAAATCTCGTAGGGCTTTAGCATCATAATCGACACCATCTGCCCCATAAATTTCGGCAGCTATCTTTTCTATCTTTTCTTTAATAGGAATAGACCAATCGTACAAAGATTGGAAATGGCTCTTTCTTTTAGCAATAACAGCCACTAAAGCTTTGGCCAACTCTTCTGTACCTTCTCCCCCTTTGGCCCATCCTTCAGATAGTATTGCTTGCACTCCTAATTCTGCACAAGCATCTTTCACCAGTTGGATTTCTTCTGGAAGATCATTGCTAAAAGCATTGATCGCTACGATTGGTTGGATACTGTATTTTTTACAATTTTCGATGTGCTTAATTAAGTTGGGCAATCCTTTTTGGACATATTCTGCATTAGGTGTATTGTACTCTTTTTTCTGTGCACCACCATGATAACGCAATGCTTTGATTGTTGCAACCAAAACAATAGCTCTAGGTCTCAATCCACCTGCCACACACTTTATGTTCAAAAATTTCTCTGCACCCAAATCTGCTCCAAAACCTGCCTCTGTTACAACATAGTCTCCCAAAGACAGCCCCATCTTAGTAGCTACAATTGTATTAGTACCTTGAGCAATATTGGCAAATGGGCCTCCATGTATAATAGCAGGATTGCCCTCTAGTGTTTGCACTAAATTAGGCTTTATGGCATCTTTAAGCAAAATAGCCATTGCGTTTTCTGCATTCAAGTCTCTAGCATAAACAGGCTTTCGGTCTCTAGTGAAACCTACCAAAATATTGCCTAGACGTTCTTTTAGATTTTTTCGACTAGTAGCCATACACAAAATAGCCATAACCTCAGATGCAGGTGTAATATTAAAACCACCAGTCCGAGGTATTCCATTACCTACTCCTCCTAGTCCTAGGGTAATTTCACGCAATGAACGGTCATTCATATCCATCACACGTTTCCAGACAATACGTCTAGGATCCAGACCTAAAGAACGATCTTTGCTTTGTAGATTATTATCAATCAGAGCAGATAATAAGTTATTCGCTTTTTCTACAGCCGAAAAATCACCTGTAAAATGTAAGTTTATATCCTCCATAGGCACTACTTGCGAATAACCTCCCCCCGCTGCGCCACCTTTGATACCAAAGACTGGTCCCAAAGAAGGTTCACGCAATACAGCTACTGCTTTTTTGCCTATTTTATTCAATCCCTCTGTTAGACCAATAGTTACAGTAGTTTTTCCTTCACCAGCTGGTGTAGGGGTCAGGGCAGTGACTAAAACTAAGTTACTTTTAGACACCTTTTCATCATCTATCAATGTTAAAGGCAACTTAGCTTTGTATTTTCCATAATACTCTAGGTCATCTTCCTCTACATCTAGTTTTGCTGCAATTTCTCTAATGTGGCGCAACTTTGCTGCTTGAGCAATCTCGATATCTGAACGGTACTCTTGATTGGACATATCTTATAATTTATAGTGTTAAACTAATAGCTAACAATTTAACCTGCTGACTCATCAGCATATTCTGCTTCTTCATCATTAGGATAATACCTTGGTATTTCTACATAAAATTCTGTTCCCTTCCCTTCTTCTGACTCAAAATAAATAACTCCTTTTGCCATTTCTACAATAGTTTTAGACATAGACAAACCAATACCAGTACCTGAGCTCTTAGTGGTAAAGTTAGGTACAAAAATTTCGTCTTTTTTATCCTCAGGGATTCCCGTACCATTGTCTTTGACACATACAATAGCTGTTTTGCTAGTCATATACATGTCTACCTCTATTTTCCCTATTTGATCTTCCGGAATAGCCTGTACCGCATTTTTTAATAAGTTATTAAGTACTCTAGTTATTTGTGTTTTATCTGCAAAGATGTAACAATCATCATCTGAGATATTTGCAGACAACTGCATGTTTTCTTCCTCCTTAAATAAGTTGTATACATTCCAAACTAAACGGTTGAGATGCAACACCTCATTCTGAGCTTGAGGCATTTTAGCAAAATTAGAAAACTCTGATGCAATATGCGCCAAACTATCAATCTGCTCAATCAAGGTATTGGACACTCGATCAACCATTTTTTTAGCTTTATCTGGTTGCAGAGTCATTACACGCTGCAATAGCTGAATATTCAACTTCATAGGAGTCAATGGATTTTTGATCTCATGTGCTACCTGTTTAGCCATATCTCGCCAAGCACTTTCCCGTTGAGAGCGAGCCAACTGTTCTGTACTCTGTTCTAACTCTACAATCATCTCGTTGTACCGTTGTACCAAATCTCCAATCTCATCCTCATTATCCCACTCAATAGGCTCATTTTTTTGTCCTAATTTTACCTCTTTCAATTTCTCTCCAATTACGGATAATGGCCTAGTAATCGTATTTGCAATCAGTAAAGCAATAGCTCCTGCCAACAATAAAAAGAGTACATATACATTGAGCAATGCCCCCAAGAATTTAGCAACATCCTGAGACCCTACATTACTTCCTGCAATATCATAAGGTAGATTTAAGTATGCAATGGTACTATCTTCTTTATTTTTGAGAGGCACATAAGCTGCTAAATATTCAAAACTATTGATCTGCTCGTTTTGGCTATAATACTTTAATTCTTTCTTTCTCATAGCATGATAAGCCAACGGTTCCATACGACGGCTCAGTAAATGTCGATCATAAATAGTTGGCTCAGAAGAAGACAATAGGCCTCCATCTGTATCAAATAAATTCACATCAATTTTGTGAATATCTGCTAAGCTTTTGGCACTAGGCAAAATACCTAAACTGTCTGAAGATTGTTGGATTTTCCATGTAGCTGTCTTTGATGTACTATTAATTTTACGTTTCAACCTAGATTGATGATAATCTTGGTACTCCATGCTAAATTGGCGAATAGACACAAATGCAATAGCCACAAAGGACAACAAGGTTACAATTATAATTCCTCGCTGAATACGCTCTCTAAAGGAGTCCGCAAAATTAAAATTAAATACAATCTTACTAAACAGCTTATTAAAAACAAAATTGACCAAAATCAGCATACCTAGCAAGAATACACCAAAACTAAAAATGTATGCAAAGATGGAAAGCAGCTGTCCAAAATCATAATCGGCCAATCGTATAAAACTAACATTGTCTGTATTAAAACTATCTCTATAACCTATAAAATAACCAGGTTCTATTTTCGCATCTCCTTCTTGATAAAAAGTTACAAATTCACCAATTGGAGGCAACTCCATATCATGAGGTAACGCTGAAATAAATGCTCCATCATAAGCTACTCGCTTATTTTTTTTGTACAAACCATACTTAAACTTAGAAAAGGCTTGTTCTTCTTTTTCTTTTTCAGTACTTAAGAGCTGTACATAAACATTTGATTTTTCAGCATCGTTTTTAGGAATCAAAGAGATGATTACAATTGCAAATGGGTTTTTACTATTCTCTGCGACAATAGGCAACTCTGCTATATACGAAAAACTCCCCTCTGTATCAGAATAAAACTGTAAATGCTCACTTTCTGTAGGTTGGCTATCGTGTAGTTGTTCTTGAAACTCTTCAAAAGAGCGATTTTCTCCTCTAAAAGGAGCTCCTTTTGCGGTATAGATATGAACGGAATAATCATAGCGACCAAAGAAATTATTGTCTAAATATTTATAAGTAATCTGATCTACAGCCTTTCGAGGAGATAGAAATAGAGGGTTACCTAAGCTCATCTCAACAAAACCATCATCTAAAATATCCTTAGCAACCTGATCAAACTGTTGTTCGGTTTCTACATCTCGTTCAAAAGTTATTTTTTTAGCATAAGTTTTCCGCAACATATTACCTTTTTCTGCATTGGCGTTTGTAAACACAACAGAAGTAAATGCTGAAAAACTAAACAACCAAAGACTTAACCATATAAAGGAGGTATATCCTTGTCGGTCAAACAAATTCAACATTCCAACATGAGTAGCACTAAAAATAGATACAACTAAGATCTGTGGGAATTTCAACCCGAATAAGATCATTAGTAATATCGTCCCACACATTATTGACATATACAGTATTGTCCGAATTCGGGTTGTATATTGAAAGACTCTTGTAAGCTTAAAAAACTTAAAGGTAAGCAGAAAGTAGGCCATTAACATAGCTCCAATACCCATCAAAGCTAAAACAGAATAACCATCAATTTGTGAAAAATCATTAAACTCAAAAGAAATATATGAGGTTAATATTATATCTCTAAAAGCAAACTGAATAAGTCCTGCACCTGCAATTATCAAGGTGTAAACACCTCCTAAGAAAGCTAAACGTTGGAGGTTGCTTAATCTTTTAACATAGGCAGTCTTAACTTCCCTCAAAAGAAAGGTGCTTACCACAAATAATAAACCTGTGTCTATCAGAAAATCCCCCAAAGAGTACAGCCATAAATCATTGGCGGAGGAAAATTTAACCCCAAACAACCCATGTTGATGAGACAATCTAGGCAAATCATAATAAACAGTCAAAAATCGTATGATTAGTATTGTCCCAAATAAAATACTAAAGCCTAATAAAACTTGATACCTTCTAGCAAGATATTCTGCTCCTAAATAGACCATTAAAATAGCTAAAAGACTACTTAGTAAGTATAATATAGACCCCCATATAAAGTAAGACCGATATGGATAGGTCTCTTTAGCTTGAATATAAATAAGGGGCTCTCCATCTTTGTCATGAACAGCATAAGGAGTTGGTTCATCTACATGATCAACATAGTCTGAAAACCCTGCTGGCATAAGAGGGAAATAGTTTTGTAGATAGCCATTCTGTATTGAATAATTCTTATACAGAGGAATTAAACATTCTATATTGTAATGTCGATTTTTATTGTCAATTATAACATTGTATGGCCACTTATACTTACGATAAATAGAATTGCCTACTTCATCGGTTTTAACATAAGGTTCAGTGCTATATTTAATATCAAACTGATAGGGTAAGATATTATTGTTATTCCAATAAATAATAGAGTCTTTATCATTATAAATGATAAAAGTATAAGGTTTTGGAGCATAGTTTCGGATAGTATCATCAGCTATATAGCCATCTATCGCATTAAGCAAAAATGTTCTATTAGAGAACATTTGTTCTACTTCTAGTTCTGCTTTACGTAGTTCTTTTTCTAAGTTTTGAGCATACTCTTCTACATTAGGTGGATAATGGGCATTACGTTCTAGTGTTGTAGCCAATACAAAGCTCAACACTGTAACAATTCCTAGTACAATCCAATACCTAATCAAAAACTTCATAAATGCCTAAATCTTTGTTTTTGCTTTTAATAAACTCAATCTACAAATTTTTAAACGGTTTTGAATAGAAATTGGTGGGCTTAGCTCAAAAAAAGACAAAAAAAAGAGGCTACCGATGTAGCCTCTTCTCTATATAATTCCTGTCCATTCACTTTACCATAATTTCCACCATTCTTTATCCTCTGAAGGTTTAGAGCTTGATGATGTATTTTCTGCTTCTGTAGTTTTAGCATTCTCTGCTGCTTTAGCATCTTGCTCAGTAGTTGTTGGTGCCTTTGGTGTTGACATCCATTTTTGCATAGCTGCTTTTATCTCTGGCTTGTTCAATATAGCTTTTACACGTTGCACCAAAGGCTCTCCTTTTTCAGGGTTAACCATCTTCACATAATTTGCAAAACCTTTGATTGTTTGCAATATAAAGCCATTCCCCCATTTCACGCCCTCTATACCATTTCTTTCAATCTTATGCAATACTGCTCTAAATTGTTTGAGCTTAGTGCGATTTACATTCACCTTTTCGTTCACTACTATTCCTGTCACCTCTTGTCTTGCACCTTTACGCATCACATGTATCTTGTTCGGGTGGATTACAAACCCTTCATCCTCTACAATTTTTTGAGCTTGCCACAAAACTCTAGACACATCTCTTTTTCCATCACTAGAAAAAGTCATATCATCAGCATAACGTGTGTAACGCCAACCTATTTTTTGAGCAACTCCTTCAAATCGTTTATCTAATTTTCTACAAATAAGGTTGGTTATAGCAGGACTGGTTGGTGCTCCTTGTGGCAAAAAGCGATCTCCTTTGGCTACATAATACTTTTCTCCGTCCATTTCTACTTCATCAACCTCTGGCTCTGAACAGATTAGAGCTAAGATTGTAGCTATCTGCTCTGAGTAGCCCATTGATTTGAACAAACCTTTCACACGCTTCCAACTAATGGAAGGGAAAAAGTCTTTCATATCTATATTAATGACAACCTCACTGTTGAGATGCACTTGTGCATTACTCACAATAGAACGTTCTGGCACAAAACCATGAGCAGCTTCATGTGTTTTTAGTTTATATAAAATATTATTCAACACCCAATACTGCGCATTTTTCAACTTAGGCATTGGAGCCGAAATTAAACGAGTTCCACCTGTTTTTTTAGGTAACTGAAAACGCTTGTAATGACTTGTTTTAGATGTTTTTCTATGGAAGGCTAAAAATCTTAAATCGCTTAAGGTACAGCCCAATGAAGTAGCCAATGCCACTACATTTTCTAATACAGGCAAGCCATTTTCTTCTAATTTTGCCTTATCAAATTCCTTATTTTGCAGACCTCCAGAAACTCCTTTGCCCAAATAGACAATATCTGTTTCTTTCTTTTCTGCCCATTTTGCAGCACGCTCCTTTCGTTCTTTTTCTCTCCTATCTTTGGTCTCTTCACGCTTAGCTTTTGCTTCTGCCATGCGCTTTTTGCGCATTTCTTTGAGCATTTGCTCTCTATTGCGGTGCTTTTGCTGTTTTTTCACTAGATCACTCAACTCTCGCTGGAGCTTACCTTTTTTGGTAATTAGCTCTTCAGAGACTTTAGGAATTCCAGAGGAAGTATCCCAAAATCCTAACCTTTTCATTTCTGATAGGATGTATTCGTCTTTAGAGGTTTGACGAATACGATCGTACAATTCTTGTCGGGTTAATCGTTGCTCAGACATGTTTAATGTGCTAGTTTATTAATGTTATAATAGTTATTACTAACAAATAATCCATGCATTTTTAACTTTATCAAGCTAAAAATAGCCGTAAACTTTTCTAATCAATTGATTAGAAAAACTTCATGGACTAATAAAAAAAAGACACTACTCCAATATTGCTATCGAAATAATGTCTTGGTCTTATTAGTAACATAGTGTAGTATAATTTCGCCTTCGTACATACTCAGAACTAAGAGAATCAACTCCAGTAGATGTGCCTATGGTACACTATATTCGAAGATTTAGAGTCTACGACTCGAATCCGTGAATCTTTGAATATAGTGTACCATAGGCACATCTACATCATAAAGATTCTTCCTTAGTGACGCATAGAATGTCTTGTTTCGAAGATGCCGATAACAGCATCCAAAAATTGCAAGGTCTTTGGCTTATACCACAACTATGTCAATAATAAGAAAAGTGCTTTCTTTCGTACATGCTCAGAACTAAGAGAATCAACTCCAGGCGTTAGGGGTACACACCCCATTGAACGCTTATTTAGAGTCTACGACTCGAATCCGTGAATAAGCGTTCAATGGGGTGTGTACCCCTAACGCCATCATAAAGATTCTTCCTTAGTGTTGCTTGTTTAGTCTTTTTCCGCAGATGCCGATAGCAGTATCCAAATTGCAAAGTCTTTAGCACTTCCTTTCAAATTTTCTATTTATAAATAAATAGAATAAAGTATAAAACAAGTATAGCTTTCGTACTATCTCAGGATTAAGAGAATCAACTCCAGTAGATACCGTCTAGGTACACTATATCTGAAGATTTAGAGTCTACGACTCGATCCCGTGAATCTTTAGATATAGTGTACCTAGACGGTATCTACATCATAAAGATTCTTCCTTAATGGCGCGTGTTTAGTCTTTTTTCGCGAATGCCGATAACAGCATTCAAATTGCAAAGTCTTTATACACTTGTTTTAGATACAACTACACTTGTTGTAGTTGCTGTATTTATATTTTATAAATCTTGAAAATATTTCTTTCGTACATGTTCAGAACTAAGAGAATCAACTCCAGACTATACCGGGGCGCAGCACCCTGTAAAAGAATTCAC
>JAAEPD010000469.1 GCA_024222455.1 Aureispira sp. | reverse complement strand
TGTTCGACCTCCTGATACTAATTCAAGCGCTTGTCTTTTAAACGCTTCATCGTATTGCCGATTCACTCTTTTTTGCTTTTCATTTTTCATATCAACACAAATTTACATTATTTTTGTGTCCCGGTTTATTCAACCATCTCATTTTGCCTAACAAGTAACTTTTGAAATCTTAACGTGTACCCCGTTTTTGGGGTGAAACCTTAAAAAGCGGGGTAATTACTTATGCTAGATTCTAAAAAATATTTTTAGGGGTTGAATATATACATTTTTAAATGCTATTAAATAGCTTATAATCATACTTTTGTAGCAAAAGTGTTAGGAATTTACAAAAATCAAACACATTTGTTTTACTCCTGAATATCCCTCTTTAGGTTTATCTCCTCTTGGTTGTGCTTAATCAAGTAAGGATCTAAACCTCCATCGCAAAACCCTCTCTACGAGTATCTCCAACCCCAACTAATTTTAGGTTTCTATTTTGGATAGTATGCACCCCACCAAAAAACATAGCAGGTTCTGGCCAGTTGACCACATTCAGATGATCTTGAGCTTTGTGTTTGCCTACAAACTCAGGCTCAAGATTGAGCTCATTATGTTCATTGTGTAAGCGAGCAGCATGCACAGCAGTCTCTACATCAAACCCAAAGTCTATAAGATAATGTAAAACCTGAGCTATGGCAGCAGGTATGCGGCTAGCACCACCTGTACCTAAAGCAATCTCAAACTGTTTTTGAGCATCTAAAACTAGTGTGGGTGACATCATAGAGGCCAAACGAGTGTCCAAATCCCAACTATGGAATCCATTGGGAAGGAGAGCAGCTTCGCCCAACATATTATTCATCATGATATTAGTGCCAGGAACCATATATCCACAACCTTCTCCATTAGACATCGTGATGCTGATAGCATTGTTGTGTTCATCTACAATATTGAAATGAGAGGTACTTCCCCATTTGCTGTTGAGGTTATTTTGAGTACGATCTTCCTTGAATACATTATCTACTATAGCTTGTAGACGCTGTACATGTTGAGGGCTAAATGGATCATAATCTATGTCTTGCTCTTGCAGCTGACGCATACACAATCCTAATAATGTACCCCCAATACTTGGCAATGGATTGGTTAGAATAGTTTTATCTCTATATGGAAAAGATAGTGGCTTTCGAGCCATCACTTGGTAGTCCTTGAAATCATCTGCTGAAAGGAAACCGCCTCTTTCTTTACAATGTTGGAGAACCATGTGTGCAAATTCTCCTTGGTAAAATTCTTCACGCCCTTCTCTTACCAAAAAGTATAAATACTCTGCCATCCTAGGCATTTTGAGCACATCACCTACAGGTAATGGAACCTTGTTGGGGTAGAATATATTTCTAGACTCTGCTTCTTTAGTTAGAATAGGTTCTAACACTCTAATATCAAAAAATTGGAAATCATTGATGACTACACCATTTTTAGCTAGCTCTATAGCTGGTTCGGCCAATACCGTCATCGGAATAGTGCCATAGCGTTTGTGGATCTCATAGATACCTGCTATAATGCCAGGAGTTGCCATAGAACCCATTCCGATATGAAAGGTCTCTGTAGTAGATCCAAAATCAACAACCATCGGGTAGAATTCTACTTCTGATACAGGGCGTTTGTGTTTGGGGGTTTGGCAGAAAAAATCGAGTAAGACTGCTTGGCCATTGGCTTGTCGGATATTAGCAAATCCACCTCCTCCAGGAGAACTCATGCAAGGTTCTGTAATAAAAGAGGCAAAGAAAGCAGCAATAGCTGCATCAAAGGCATTTCCGCCCTCTCTAAGTATAATAGCTGCTGCTTCAGCAGTTTTGTCGTGCCCTGCGGCAATAGTTCCGTGTGTATGCATAGTCTGTTTTCCGAAAAAAAATTAGGTGTAAGAAAACAAAGATAAGAGAATGTGATGGATGCCAATCAAAATAGGAAATATTTTTAATACCAATAGTATGTGGATTTTTTCTAATGAATTGATTGTCAAAGAGATAAAAGGTTTAGGGTTTGAGTTGTTAATATCTAGTCATCAATTTGTTAGTACAGTTTACTGTTATTTTTAGCTTGATAAAGCTAAAAATACACGGACTATTCTAATAATAAGATAGTGCGAATTTTAGGAGGAGATAAAGGCTGTGAAAATTAGGTTTTTGAAAAAGTTGAGCGATTCTAGAGCTGTTTTTCAGTTAGTTATGACAGTGTCTTTAAAAAAAAAGCTAAAAAAGCTTTGTTTTTGAAAAAGGGAATTGTACATTTGCATCGCTTTTGGGTGGAGTGTCTTTATAAAGAGGGCTAAATCCATGAGTAATATTGACATATATTTTATTAAATTATAAAAGTAGTGAATCGTGGATACGTTGAGTTATAAAACGAAATCGGAGAGAAAGGAAGACGTGCAACGCAACTGGTTTGTTGTAGATGCAGAGGGCTTACCATTAGGACGTATTAGTTCTAAAATTGCTACAGTATTGCGTGGTAAACACAAACCTTCTTATACTCCTCACACCGATTGTGGAGATAATGTGATTGTAATCAATGCTGAGAAAGTAAAATTGACAGGAAATAAAAAAGCACGTAAAGTGTATATCACACACTCTGGTTACCCAGGTGGTCAAAAGCAAAGAACTGCTAGAGAGATGTTGGAAAAACAACCACATCGTGTAGTAGAAATCGCTGTGAAAGGTATGTTGCCAAAAAATAAATTGGGACGTGCTATGGCCAAGAAATTATTTGTATATGTAGGCGCAGAGCATCCTCATGGAGCTCAGAAGCCTCAACCTTTTCAATTCTAAAATAAAAAAACAGCAATATAATTATGGAAATGATTAATGCAATGGGAAGAAGAAAGGCAGCTGTCGCTCGCGTATACCTTAAGCAAGGTGAGGGCAATGTCGTAGTAAATGGAAAAGATTATAAAGATTACTTCCCTCAGTTACATCTTCAAAGTAAAGCAGTAGAAGCTTTGACTGAAGTAGATGTACATACTATATATGATATCAAAGTTAATGTAAAAGGTGGTGGCATCAAAGGCCAAGTAGAAGCTGTACGTTTGGGCATTGCTCGTGCATTGGTGAAAATCAATGAAGAGTTTCGTGCTCCTCTTAAAGCCAAAAAATACCTTACTCGTGATCCTCGTTCTGTTGAGCGTAAGAAATACGGTAAGCCTAAGGCACGTAAGAGCTTTCAATTTAGCAAGCGTTAATCAAACAACGATTGCTTATTGGCAGCATAATTATCAAGCTGCCTAGTGAATTTAAACTGCTAACTTTTACAAAATTAAAACGAGTATGCAAACTCCAAGTCATAAAGAATTATTAGATGCTGGCTGTCACTTCGGCCACATGAAAAGAAAGTGGAATCCTAAGATGAGTCCTTATATCTTCATGGAACGTAAAGGAATCCACGTTATCGATTTGAACCGCACTATTGAGTGCCTAGAAAAATCTGCTAAAGCACTTCGTCAAATGGCTAAGTCTGGTAAAAAGATTTTGTTTGTAGGTACTAAAAAGCAAGGTAAAGATATAGTAGCTGAAGCTGCAAAAAGTGTAGGAATGCCTTATGTAACTGACCGTTGGTTGGGAGGTATGATGACTAACTTTCCTACTATCCGTAAGTCTGTACGTAAGATGCAAAGCATCCAACGTATGTTGAATGATGGTACTTTGGATAACATCACTAAAAAAGAGCGTTTAGTATTGTCTCGTAAGCACCAGAAATTGGATCGCGTATTTGGTGGTATTGCTCAATTGAACCGTCTACCTAACGCTTTGCTGGTAGTAGATATTCACCATGAGCATTTGGCTGTAGCTGAAGCTAACAAATTAGGTCTAAAAACAGTTGGTGTAGTAGATACTAACTCTGATCCAGACAAAGTAGATTTTGCTATTCCTGCTAATGATGATGCTTCTAAGTCTATCTCTTTAGTAGTAAACTATTTGGCTGCTGCTATCCAAGAAGGTTTGGATGATCGTCAAAAAGCTAAAGAAGCAAAGTCTTCTGCTCCTGCAACAGAAGGATAGTTAAGTTATTGTCTTGCTAATTGGTCTTGTAGGCAAGGTCAATTAGCAAGCAAAACATGTTAGTAATTAATATTATATATAATCTAAATCTTAAATAAGGAAACTGATGAGCGTCAAAATTACTGCTGCTGATGTAAAAAAACTACGCGACCAAAGTGGTGCGGGTATGATGGATTGTAAAAAAGCTTTAGTAGAAGCTAATGGTGATTTCGAACAAGCTGTAGAGTATCTTCGCAAGAAAGGTCAAAAAATGACTGAAAAGCGTGCAGATCGTGTAGCTAAAGAAGGAGTTGTTATTGCATTAACTTCTGATGATGGAGCTAAAGGTATTGTAGTACGTATTGGTTGTGAGACTGATTTTGTTGCAAAAAATGAAGATTTTGTAAACTTTGCAAAATCTATTGCTGAAACTGCATTAGCATCATTTCCTGCTAATAAAGAAGATTTATTAGCTACAAGTGTTGCTGGTTCAACTGTTAATGATCAAATTGTTGAGAAAACAGGTGTTATTGGCGAAAAAGTTGAATTGTCTTCTTACGAAAGATTAGAAGCTGCTCAAGTTGTACCTTATATTCACATGGGATACAAAGCAGGTGTAGTTGTAGGATTTAGCAAAGCTGTTGAGGGCCTAAACGATATGGGAAGAAACGTAGCTATGCAAATTGCTGCTATGCGTCCAATCGCTGTAGATAAAGATGGTGTTGATGCTACTGTTATCGAAAAAGAAATTGAAATCGGAAAAGAGCAAGCTCGTAACGAAGGAAAACCAGAAGCTATTCTAGAAAAAATCGCTCAAGGTAAATTGGGTAGATTTTTCAAAGATAATACATTGTTGAATCAAGAGTATGTAAAAGCTGTGAAAAAAGAAACCGTAAAACAATATATACAAACTCTTGATAAAGAGTTAACGGTTACTGAATTCAAGCATGTAACTCTTGGTTAATAACAACAAAATTAAAAAGCGTTTCATTTACTAAATGAAACGCTTTTTTTATATCTAGTCTGATCTATTAATACTTATAACCCTTCAATAAAGCTTTATGGCAACACAGTACAAAAGAATTTTGTTAAAATTGAGTGGCGAATCACTCATGGGAGATAATGGATTTGGAATTGAACCTGATATGTTGGTACATTATGCCAATGAAATTAAGGCTATTTTAGATTTAGGTGTAGAGGTAGCTATCGTAATTGGTGGTGGAAATATCTATAGAGGTTTGCAGGCCGAAAAAACAGGTATAGAGAAAGTACAGGGAGATTATATGGGAATGTTGGCTACAGTCATTAATGGACTTGCCTTGCAAAGTGCTATGGAGACTATTGGTATTTATACTCGTTTGATGTCTGCTATACCAATGGACAAAATTGCAGAGCCTTATATTCGTAGAAGAGCTGTACGTCACCTACAAAAAGGTCGTGTTATTATCTTTGCTGCAGGAACTGGTAATCCATACTTTACTACAGATTCGGCTGCAGCTTTGAGAGCGAACGAAATCAATGCAGATGTTATCTTGAAAGGAACACGTGTAGATGGTATTTATACTGCTGATCCAGAAAAAGATCCTACTGCTACAAAATATGATAAAGTCTCTTTTTCGGAAGTGATTAAGAATGAACTAAATATCATGGATATGACAGCATTTACAATGTGTCAGGAAAATGATATGCCTATCGTTGTATTTGATATTAATGAGCCTGCAAATTTGGTAAAAATTGTAAAGGGAGAACCAATTGGAACATTGGTTAATGTTTAAGAGCATGCGCTAAGTCCTTTTTATTTTATAAACTGTTTTGTATATTAGGCCTTTAATATTTCTATTAATTGCTCAAATTGTAAAAATTATGGATGAGGATATTGCTTTATATTTAGAAGCAGCTCAAGAAGGTATGGATGGTAGTATTACCCATTTAAAAAAAGAATTAGTACGTATTCGTTCTGGTCGTGCAACTCCTGATATGCTACAAGGAATAATGGTTGATTACTATGGATCTGCAACTCCTATCAATCAGGTAGCTAATGTGAAAACTCAAGATGCTAGAACATTAGTAATTGCTCCTTGGGAGAAAAAAGTACTACAGAACGTAGAGCAAGCTATTTTTCAAGCTAATATTGGTGTTACACCTCAAAACGATGGGGAAGTAATCCGTTTGGTTATTCCTCCTCTCACAGAAGAACGTCGTAAGCAGTTGGTAAAACAATCAGGTACTTATGGAGAGCAAGCTAAGGTTTCTATTCGTTCTGCCCGTCGTGATGCAATGGAAGAAATTAAGCAAGCTGTCAAAGATGGCTATTCTGAGGATGCAGGAAAGGATGCAGAAGAGAAAGTTCAAAACTTAACAAACAAGTACACTAAATTAGTTGACACTATCATGGCAGCTAAAGAGAAAGAATTGATAACTATGTAGTTTTTGGAGCTACAATAGCTAAAGTATATAGAAACCAATTTGTATAGAATTGGTTTCTTTTTTTTGAAGTTGACTAAGCTCACCTTTGAGAGTTATTTTTGTCATTTTCTCAGTAACTAAGTCTATGTATATTTGAATTGTTAAATAAAATTCTTGACAAAGAAGTGAACTAAAGGCATTGCAACTTATCAGCAAAAAATACCACAAGAAATTTATTGTATGCAACTTTAGTCTCTTCATTAAAACTAATCATTATAATGGAAAAGATATTAGTACCTATTGATTTTTCGGCATCTTCTAGTTGGGGCTTTTATTATGCCTATTATTTAGCACAACAGTTTGGATCAGAGTTGATTGTAGCACATTTGTATAGACCTCCTTATGTAGAGTCGACTATGCCTGTAGATATGATTAGAAAAATCATTCATGACAAGGAGCAAGGCTTGCTAAAACACATGAAGGCAAATACTCAAGCACCTTTAGAGTTTCCAACTAAGGAGCAAATTGATCGTGTAAAAGTCCGTCATATGTTAGAATCTGCTGCAGAATTGACACTGGCAGATATTGCAAATAATGAAGGTGTTGATTTAATCGTAATGGGGACACATGGTGCAGGTGGTGCAATGGATAAGGTGTGGGGGACCAATACTAGCAAGGTGATTAAAGAAGCTAAATGCCCTGTATTAGCTATTCCTTCAGGAGTAGATTATAAAGGAATCAGCAGAATTGCTTATGCAACTGATTTTGACCCAGAAGATATTGATAAGATATTGCAAATGGCGTTCTTTGCTACAGCAGTAGGCGCAGAAGTAAACTGTGTGCATGTTAATGTTGTAGGTGAAGAGGAAGAAGTACTAAAAGAGGAAGCTTTCAAAGAGGCTTTTGCTAAGAAATTTGAGAACTTGCCAGTGACCTACACTGTGTGTAGTGCAATTACAGTAGAAGATGGTTTAGAAACATTCCTTAGAATTAATCATATTAGCATCTTGGCTATGTTGACACACAAAAAGAGCTTGTGGGATAGATTGTTCAACAATAAGAGTATGACTAAATCTATGGCTCTACGTACTCAAATCCCACTATTAGCATTCCATGCTTAAAAAAGGATAAATGTAAAAGAAACATTCTATATATCATTCAGGTCGCTTGTTTTTGGACAAGCGACTTTTTTTATGGTAATTTCAATACTGCAAAATCCTCTAAGGTATTACCTGTATTATTGTATTTATAAATAAAATTGCCACTACTACTAAATCGAAAATCATAATCTTTTTGAGGAATACAAGTGCCTTCTAAATCACATTCATAAAAGATCTCTAGGTTATATGTATGGCGATCTAGCTTGCCCTCTTTATCTATGTCATAAACTTGAACTTGTGTGTTTTCTAGCAACTCTTCGGGGTTGACCAGTACAAAAGCGAAGCGCATTTTTTTAGCCGTCCAAATAATATCTGAAATGCCCTCATAGGTATCTACATCTTGCACAAGTTGATGATCTTCATCGGTATCAAAATCATACAAATTTAGAGAATGTGTGTTTTTGTTGGTATAAACTAAATATCGACCATCCTTCGAAAGCGAAGTTATAGGAGAACAAAGTAAAGCATCATGAATATTTTCCTTTATTTTAATGACATGGTGGCCAACGTCCTCTATCAAAAAGGATCGACAGCCCTCTTCATGAGCATTTACTTCTAGTAAGACTTTAGTCCCTTTTACTTTGTGGACAATACCCCCCACATTTTCTTCTTCTTCAGCTTCATGTAAATCTTCATCCAATTCTAATCGAAACTGTTGGAGAGCCTTGTCCCATTTGTATTCTACAAGGTGATTTCTATGGCTGTTAACAATGCCTTTGATCAGAATAAAACCTTCAAAAAAGGTATAGCTTGCGTGGTTTTCTACACGTTGTGTATGTAGAGGAGTTCCATAAGTTTTGTCGAAGCTATCTATTGTTTCCCAAACCTGTTCAAACATGAAATTAAAAATTTCATGAGTTTGTCCAGC
This sequence comes from Aureispira sp., assembly GCA_024222455.1. Classification (GTDB taxonomy): domain Bacteria; phylum Bacteroidota; class Bacteroidia; order Chitinophagales; family Saprospiraceae; genus JAAEPD01. Next base: position 12,053 of record JAAEPD010000469.1, on the reverse strand, counting down.
AGTGTCAAAAGGATGTTGGTAAATTATAAATTCTCTACCCTGATATGCAATATCATAGTCATAGTGGAGCTCCACAATAAGTTCGTATTCTCCATTATAGGTAACATCTTCAAAGTAAACATTTTCTACTGCAGCTATATTTTTATGTTTTAAGGAAATATCGTGTGCAGCTTCGTTAGGTTCTTCTGAATGGAACAAAAAGAGGTGTGGAGTTGTATGTGTTTTATTATAAGCAATAAACCAATGGTTATGCTTATCTTGTGATACCTTGGTGACACCAATGTCTGTAGTATCTTTTATGCTTTTAAAAAAATGAAGGGCTTGCTCTTTTACTAACGCAGGAGATAACTCCCGTTCAAGCGAAAAGCAACCAACCAATGCATAAAGACAAATTATGCTTAAAATTATTAGACTTCGGATTCTTTTGTGTATTTTCAAAATTAGTGTTTTTATACAGCTTTGATGTTAGTATAAACTAAAACATGCTCTAAAGTTAAGAAATGAAATTGAATACCCTATGCGTTATTTTTTAGAATTGGCATATAATGGCACACGCTTTTTTGGTTGGCAACGTCAACCCAACGCTATTTCTGTGCAACAACGCATAGAAGAAACCCTTTCTATACTCTTACGAAACCCAACAACCATAATGGGTTGTGGACGTACAGATACAGGAGTTCATGCCGCTCAATATTTTGCCCATTTTGATACAGAACAAGTCTTAACAGACCAGTTTGTACACCAGATGAATGGAATATTGAAAAGAGATATTGTTATTTATAGAGTAATTCGAGTGGAAGATGCTGCTCATACTCGATTTGATGCAAGGTCTAGAAGCTATCGATATTATGTAGATCTAAAAAGAAACCCTTTTAGGCAAGAAACAGCTTATTTTTATCCCTATGCTCGACATTTGAACATAGATTTGATGCAAGAAGCAGCTCAACTATTATTAGAGTTTAAGGAGTTTGATACATTTTGCAAAACCAATACAGATGCAAAAACTCGAACCTGTGATCTTCGTCGATCAGAATGGGTTTATGATGAGCAAGAGCAGCAATTAGTTTATCATGTTACCGCAGATCGTTTTCTGAGAGGGATGATTCGTTTAATAGTAGGGATGTGTTTGAATGTAGCTAGAGGTAAATATGCTTTAGATGATGTAAGAGCAGCTTTAGAGCAACAATTATCCTTAAAACATGCTTTGTCTGCACCAGCAGAGGGTTTGTTTTTGTGTGATATAAAATATGATTATATAGATGGCTAACATAAGCTATAAAGAGATTGAAGCATATGTCGAAGAAGTCTTAAGAGCTTGTAGAACAGAAGAACTGATACAAGTTGCTTTGGTTAGGTTAGAAAAAGTTTTACCCTATTGGAATAATGTTTATGAAGGTAAGTCTTTAACATCTTTAGACGGATTTGATTTAGAATATGCTAGTGGGGATTTGATTAATGAGGCATTGGAAATGGCTAAATTGTTTTTAGGGAGAAATAGTGATGGAGCAATGTCTAGTCAAGAAGCTAAACGAGTGAAGAGAATTAGAGCTGATTTTGAGTATATGACTCATATTTGGAAAGATTTTTTGTATAGCATGGATCAACCTCAAAGTACAGTAATGTACATAACTTGGAATTTATTTGAAGCGAGTATAGTTTGGGCGAATGATCTAGAGCTAAGTAATAAGAAATTTAAAACAGCAATCAGCAAAACGTTTTGGGCACAGTATGAAAAAGGAGAAGATATTCATAGATTACTGCAAGAATGGAAAGTTAGTTAGAAATAATGAGAAGAATTTATACGATAGCAATACTCTTTTTTAGCATTGGTTGGAACTGTTTGGGGCAAAATACCAATATTCAAGCAATAGCAGAGGATTTAGAGCTTATAAAGGTTTCTAAAAATGTCTATCAATATATTTCTTATATGCCTATCCCCAACTATGGTAAGTTCCCTTGCAATGGAATGATTTATAAGGTGGGTAAAGAAGTAATGATTTTTGATGCACCACATAGCAAAGACTTAGCACAAGCTTTGATCGATTGGTTGCAAAAAGATAAAAAATGGATAATAAAAGGAGTCATAGTTAATCATTTTCATAACGATTGTTTGGGAGGATTAGAAGCTTTTCATAGTTTAGGAATCCCAAGTTATTCAAGCAAACAAACACAGGTGTTGGCCAAACAAGATAGTATGCCTGTGCCTGAAATAGGTTATGATGGAGAATGGACTATTTTATTAGGGAATAAACCTATAATTTGCTCCTTTTTTGGAGAGGCACATTCTACCGACAATATAGTGAGTTGGTTGCCTAAGGCAAAGGTATTGTTTGGAGGTTGCATGGTCAAGGCTATAGGTGCTCGCAAAGGAAATTTGGCAGATGCTAATACGGAGCAGTGGGCAAAAACAGTAACCCAAGTCAAAGAGAAGTATCCTAAAGTGAAATGGGTGATACCGGGACATGGAAAATATGGAAATAGTACATTGTTGGATTATACCATCCAATTATTTAATAAATAATGATAGAGCTTGTGTAGAGCTTCGTTTTAATCGATAGAATAAGTATATGTTAAGCGCAAAAAAAATATTGTTCCCTACTCATTTTTTAGAATTTTCTGAAAAGGTATTTCAGTATGCGATACAGGTAGCAGAAGCATTTGAGGCCGATATTGAGCTTTTGCATGTTTATACGAATACTTTTGAAGTTTCTGTGCCCTCTGTTGGACGATTTCAGGTGCAGAAGGAAGAAGAGGAACGAGTGCAAAAACAGATGGAATCATTTATAGAACGGAATGTACCTAAGGACTTCAAAGGTAAGGTAAATACCAATATCGTAACTGGATTTGTACGAGATGGAATTATTGATTTTTGCAACAACAAAGGAGATATAGATCTGATTGTGTTGGGCACAAGAGGTAACTATAGCTTGTCAAAAGCTATATGGAGTGATAGAGTTGCCTATATTCTAGAAAAAGCTCAACCGCCAGTATTGGTTGTGCCAGAAGGAGGGGAGTTTAAATTCGCAAAAACAATAGCTTGTGCAACTATGCCTGACCAGGGAGAAACCGTACAGCAAGTGTTATCGTTGGCTAAAGGATTTGATGCTAAGGTTTATATAGTTGCCATAAAAGGAATATCAAGTGCTTCAGACTTATCCAAAACACTTGATACTAATATTTATGATAATGTGGAATTTAGCGAAATTGAAGCAGGTGCTGGTGTTGCAGGTATCCTGAAATTTATAGAGCAACATAATGTAGATTTATTGGTCATGCACGCCCCTTATCGTAATCGATTGTCTAGGCTTATTCGCTACAGCAAAGCTCAAAAGTTAGCTATAGCTACTAAAATCCCTATGTTGGTATTTAAGTAAGAATTACCAAACACTCTTAGCACTACCTTTTAGTAGTCGAGCATTATCTTTATTGAATACATGAATTTTGTCTGTAACATTTCCTGCAGCGTCTATGACCTCATGTCCAGTATTGCTCCAGTTGATAAGACTGCCTTCTAATACATAAACATCTACAAATCCCATCATTTGTAAGTATTGTGCTACATATTTACTACGTTGACCTGCTGCACAATAAACAATAATAGTATATTCTCTATTAAGCATCCATACTTTTTCAGACGTGAAATCCTCAAAACCTACACGTTTTGCACCAGCTATGTGACTAATGTTATATTCTTCTTTAGAACGTGAATCTAATACAAACATACGCTCTCCACTTGCTCTTAATGTCTCAAGTTCGGTAGGAAGCATATGAGGAGCATTAAATTCTTTTTGCTCATTGACAAATTTTTTGAAAGCTGGAATCTCTGCACTAGACATTGCTGCTGCATCTACAGATTGACCACCTCTAGCTACTTGAGAAAATGGATCATCTAAACCTTGAGAGTAAGTAGTAGTAGTGATTAGGAAACAAAGTAAGGATAGTAAAATAAAGTTTTGCATAATCTTAGGGATATTATTTAATTTGTTATTACGAATCTAAGTTCTTAAAAAATGCTTGGTTTTCAAAATTTAATGTTCATTGTATTTTGAATTCAGTTGAACTTATTACTAAAAAAATGCCAAAAATTCAATAGGTAGATATCATTAAGTATAATGTATTAATTAGTGTATGCTAGAAAGCTCAAAGCTGTTAATATTGGAATGGAAATAGAAGAAACTGATGCTATCTCCAATTAATTTTCAATATCTTGAGTTGAAACTAGGATAGATAGCTAAATAAAAGGATTTATGACAACTATAAAAATGGGAGTGTTGGGTAGTATAGGAATCAGTAGAGGAATAGCAGTAGATAAGCTCTATCCACACTACAAAACTTCCTCTTCTCAAATTTTTAATATAGAGGGGATGCCCCTGCATTACAGAAAAACTGGTAAAGGGCCTGTACTCTTACTTATGCATGGGGTAGGTAGCTCTTTGCATACTTGGGATGGCTGGCATCAAGAACTTTCTGATGATTTTACGGTACTCTCTATTGACTTACCAAGCTTTGGCCTGACAGGGCCTCATCCTCAAAATGATTATTCAGTGCCTATGTATATGCGTGTTATTGATGCATTATTAGATCATTTGAAGATAGATAATGCATTTGTAGGGGGTAATTCGTTTGGAGGATTTATCACTTGGTCCTATGCTGTACATAACCCTAAACGTGTCAATAAAATATTACTCTTAGATGCTGCAGGATTTGGGACACACAGAAGTGATTTAAAAGATTTTGGATTTAAGCTTATCTCACATCCTATTCTAAAAAGAGTAACACACCTTATTACACCTAAAAAACTAATAAAACAGTCTGTTTATAATGCTTATGGCGATAGAACAAAAATAGATGATAAATTGGTTGATCGATATTATCATTTACTCCTAAGAAAAGGAAATCGAGAAGGTTTTTCGGATGTCTTGTCTAAAACCATTCTGAATGAAGCCGATTATACACCTGTGCTAAAATCTATACAAACACCTACATATATTATTTGGGGAGATAGAGATCGGATTATATCTGTAAAAGATGCAGAACGATTCCATGCCATTTTGCCCAATTCTGCTATACAGATCTACAAAGGTGTTGGGCATGTACCAATGGAAGAAATTCCGAAACAGTCAGCTCAAGATGCTAGAGCTTTTTTATTGAATGATAATATATAATAGTATGGAGCATATATACGAAGTAATCATTATTGGAAGTGGTTTTGGAGGAATAGCAGCAGCAGTCAACCTTCAAAAAAATGGAATTGAAGATTATTTAATGTTAGAAAGAGATGAAGAGCTTGGAGGCACTTGGTGGCGCAACTCCTATCCAGGAGCTGCTGTAGATATACAGTCCCATTTATATTCCTTGTCTTTCGAAACCTATGATTGGACACGTTTTTTTGCTAAACAGCCAGAGATTTTAGCCTATACCAAGCATGTTTTGAGTAAATATGGGATTGTAGATCGAGCCTTGACTAATGCAGAAGTATCTAAGTTAGTTTATGATGAAACTACTTATGAATGGGAGGTTAGTCTGAAAGATGGGAGAACCTTTAGATCCAAAGATATTATTAATGCTTCTGGAGGGTTGAGTCAACCTTCCATACCTAAATTTGAAGGACAAGATAGTTTTGAGGGGATAACTATGCATACGGGCTTGTGGGATCACCAAGTGAATTACGCTGGCAAAAGAGTAGCTGTTATTGGTTCTGCGGCTAGTGCTATACAAGTTATTCCTGCTATAGCCTCAGAGGTACAAGAATTGTATGTTTTTCAGCGAACACCCCACTGGATTATTCCCCGTCCAGATCGCAAACTCACAGAAAAAGAGCGTAAGGCAATGCGAAATCCTCGATTAAATAAAATGTATCGCTCATCTATTTATTGGAAGCATGAGGCAAGAGTATTGGCATTTACAGTATTTCCTAAGTTAATGAAGGTTGCTTTTCAGCCAATTGCAGATAAACACATCAAAAAACAGATAAAGGATAAAGAACTTCGAGCAAAAGTAACGCCTGACTATATTATTGGTTGCAAACGGATTTTGTTGTCTAGCAATTATTACCCTAGCTTGACTAGAGAAAATGTACATCTCTTAACTAAAGAATCAGGGATTAAAGCCTTTAATAAAAATGGAATAGAAACTATAGATGGACAGCAAATTGATGTAGATGTTATCGTTTATGCAACAGGGTTCCATGCTGCCGAAAACAATATTCCTTATCCTGTTATTGGTCGAGATGGAATGACCATAAATGAATCTTGGAAAGATTATGCACATGCCTATTTGGGAACTACAGTACCTTATTTTCCTAATTTTTATATGCTTTTGGGCCCCAATACAGGTATAGGCCATACCTCTGCAATCTATATGATAGAGGCTCAGATGGAGTATATAGTACAAGCATTGGTAGAAAAACGCAAAAATGATTGGAAAGCTATAGAGATAAAAGAACAAATAGAAAAGGATTATACCAATAGAATGCATCGACTACACAAAAAAACAGTTTGGCAATCTGGAGGTTGCAAGAGTTGGTATCAAAATGCAGAAGGGCGAAATATAGTGTTGTATCCTACATTCACCTATAAGTTCAGAAAAGAATGTGCTAAACTCAAATGGCATCATCATATTAAAACCAAATAACAGTTATGAAAAAATTTAAAGATAAAGTAGTTGTGATCACAGGTGCAGGATCTGGCATTGGGCGCAACTTGGCTATAGAGTTTTCTAAATTGGGAGCTAAACTAGCCTTGAATGATTATAATACAGACGGATTAGAAGAAACAGTTGGTCTTTTAAAGTCAGGAACAGCAGTTTTTCAAAAGGTTTTCGATGTCTCCCAAAAAGAAGAGATGTTCAGCTTCGCTGCTGCCGTTATTGAGCATTATGGACAAGCAGATGTAATGATCAACAACGCTGGTGTAGCCATAACAAGATTGATGGCTGATGAAGTATCTATAGAAGATTATGAATGGATAATGGGTATTAATCTTTGGGGTGTAATGTATGGCTCTATTGCTTTTTTGCCACATTTACGCAGACAAAAAGAATCCAGCCTAGTTAATATCTCTAGCCTATTTGGGTTGGTCGGAATTCCTGGTCAGGCACCTTATTGCATGACCAAATTTGCAGTGAGAGGATTTACAGAATCTTTGCATCTAGAAGAGCAAATTAATAAAACAGGGGTAGCGGTGTCTTGTGTGCATCCTGGTGGAATCAAAACCAATATTGCTAAATCGGCAAGAGGTGCATCAAAAGATCCTAATTTGATCAAAAAATTTGAGAAGGTATTAACTGCTCCACCCAAAATGGCAGCAGATACTATCATAAAAGGTATTCGAAAGAAAAAGGCTAGGATTATAGTTGGCAAGGATGCTCGAGCTATTCATGCTGTCAATCAGTTAGCAAGACCAGTATTGTTGAAGTTACTTCAGCGTAGCATCAAAAAATTATAGAAATGAAGCGGTTTAAGGATAAAGTGGTGGTTATAACGGGTGCAGGTTCTGGAATAGGTCAACAGTTGGCCTTAGAGTTTGCCCAAGCAGGTGCAAAACTAGCTTTAAATGATTATAATAAAGAGGGTTTGGAGGAGACTGTTAAGCTTTTAGGAACATCAGCAACTGTATTTAAAGAGGTATTTGACGTGTCTAAAAAAGAGGCAGTTTATGGCTTTGCAGAAGCCGTTATGGAGCATTATGGTCGAGTAGATGTAGTCATTAACAATGCTGGTGTACTAATATTAGGTAAACGAGCCGATGAGATTTCTATAGAGGATTATGAGTGGATAATGGGGATTAATGTTTGGGGAGTAATGTATGGTTCTCTAGCTTTTTTACCACATTTGCGTAAGCAAAAAGAATCGAGTTTGGTTAATATTTCTAGTTTGTTTGGTCTGATAGGTGTACCTAATCAAGCCCCTTATTGTACGACCAAATTTGCAGTACGAGGCTTTTCAGAATCTATGTACTTAGAAGAGCAAATTAATAACACAGGGGTAACGGTATCTTGTGTGCATCCTGGAGGTTTTAGTACCAACATAGCAAAGTCTGCAAGAGGCAATACTGCCGAGCTAATGGAGCAAGCAGGCAAAGAGTTGAAAGGCTCACCCAACAAAGCTGCAAGACTGATTATAAAAGGTATTCAAAAGAAAAAATCTAGAATACTAGTTGGAGCAGATGCCAGAGGTATACATACTGCTAACCAAGTTGCTCGACCTTTGTTGCAGCGATTGATTAAGCGATATGTCAAGAAAGATTAAAATCTTCTTTTGAAAAAAAATATATATTTAACATTTGTATTTAAGCCCATTAAATTCAACAGTAAACTTGATGTAAGGAACTTAATGAAGTGATTAAAAACTAATGAGTTATTAAGATCTTGAAGAAAGGTTTTAGATTTGAAATTACCAACTTGCCAGCTTGTATTGCCTATCTGTAATACAAGCTAGAGCTTTTTCTTCCCAAAAAAATTATATATTGCGAGCCCTCGCTTAATAAAAAGTAGTTTGGTCCCTCCTAGATAAGAAGAACATAAAACCAATAGTTTTATATGCACAATCTTTCAGCTATGGCTATTGTGAAAGCAATAGAAAGCAGAGAATTGACTTGTTTAGAGGTAACTACTCATTTTTTGAACCGTATAGAAGAGCACAACAAAAAGTTGAATGCTTTAGTCGAAGTATATGCTAGAGAAGCGGTTGTCCAATCAAAAAAAATAGATAGTTTAACTAGCAATAGTTCTGCAACTTTAAGTGGTGTTCCTATCACGATTAAAGAAGCATTTAATATTAAAAATAAAAGAACTACACTCAATTTTGGTTCTTTGAAAAATAATATTGCCACAGAGAATGCTCAGGTTGTTGATCAATTGATAGCAGCTGGAGCTATCTTGATGGGTAAAACGAATGTACCTACTATGTTAGCGGATAGCCAAACTAATGGGCCTATCTATGGTAGAAGTAATAATCCCTACAATCTAGAACACTCACCTGGAGGAAGTACAGGAGGAGGCGCAGCAGCAGTTGCAGCAGGTTTATCTGCTATTGAGATCGGTAGTGATATTGCTGGGTCCATAAGACTTCCTGCTCATTTTTGTGGTTTGTATGCCCTAAAACCAACAGAGAAGGTATTTTCGAATAAAGGACATGTTCCTCCGTTGCCAAATGCTCAAGGTGGAGTCATGCATATGGCTAGTGTGGGCATTTTAACTAAGTGCATAGATGACCTATCTATGGTGTTTAAAGTGCTATCAACTAATGAGAAAAATTATAGTCGAGCGCCAATTGATTGGACATTTGTTAAGCATAAGCAATTAGCTGATGCCAAAATTGCTTGGTCTAAGCAGTTTGACTTATTAGGAGTAACCACTGAATATCAGACAAAAATAGAGGGTTTTATTAAAAAAATAAGCTCTTCTACCTTGAAAATAGATGAGTATACAATCCCATTAAACTATAAAAAGACTTGGCGTTTGATGGGAGAGTTATATGGCTTTTTGGTGGGGCAGGATGCTGTGTGGCTGGAGCGTATGATACTCAAACTCAAATTTAGTAAGGATAAAGGTGAGTTAGCTAAAGGAATCAAAAAGGGTTTAAAATTAGATTTTAAATACTATGCTCGATGCCTCAAACAAAAGGAGGAGCTTGTTGATCAAATACAATCCTTTTTTGAGGATTATGATTTTTTTATCTGTCCTGTTGCTTCCTGTGCTGCCTTTGAACATCGACCAAGTCTGAAGCCCATATATATAAATGGGAAAAGTACTTCTTATTTGCAAGCCAGTTTTGGTTTTACATCTGTATTCAATTTATCTGGACATCCATCTATTGTTATTCCTATAGGTCTACAGGAAAACGGATTGCCCCTCGGAATACAGATTGTTGGACCACTTTGGTCAGACACTTCCTTATTAAGAGTTGCCAAAGAAATAGCTGCCTTAACAAACGGATTTATCCCCCCTGAATTATAAGAATCTAACACATTATCATTTTATAAAAAAAACCTGAATAACAATTATGAGACTGAGTATAAGTTTATTGCTAGGACTTTCCCTTTACTTATTGAGTGGTTGTGCTGCAACCAAGCAGACTTCACAAATTAAGAAACCTATTTATTTGAAAGATGTACCCTCGCTTACTGAGCTGGAAAAAATGGAAGAGAAGCGAGATCGATTTTATTTACAGTTGCTAGGTCATTTTAGTAATCGTGATTATTTGAAGGCTAATCCTGCTTCTAAAGTGCCACCTCAAGATGGCATCTATATTCAAATATTTAAAGACCGTGTAGAAGAATTTTGGACATATTCAGAAGTGTTTTTGTCTCATTATGTAGAAGAGCCTGTAGTGCAACGTATAGAGCGTATTAGAAGAGTAAGTAGAGATACTTTTCTTATGGATGCTTTTGTATTGAAAACCCCTCAAGAGTATGCCAATGAATGGAAAAAATCAAGTCCTTTCAAGAATTTAAAATCAGATGATTTGATCCCTGCTGAAGGCTGTAGTTTGTATTTGGTAACTACAGATGAACCTAATGTGTATAAAACAATTCCAATTGGAGAGGAAAAAATCACATGTTTTATGCCTCCTGTTAATATCGCAGGAAGTATAGTTAAATATGTTTATCTCGAATTGACCTATAGTGCATCTAAGATCAATGTAGTTCGTAATTTATATAATGGAGATAAAGAAATGGTAATAGGAACACCTCCAGGTGGAGTCGATTTTTTTAGGCTAGATCCTTCCGATGATAGTTATGTAGATTTAAGTAAAATGCCTATTAGTAAAGATGAGTAAACAGATAGGAGTAGGATATCAGTATAAATTATAAGCATGGAATACAGACAAGAAATACAACCACTAGCATTTTTTGAAGCCCTTGATACTTGGACTTCAGTCGTTGGACCTGAAAATATAGTGCGAGCAGAAGAAGACTTAGGACCATTCAACAATAACACCTTTGTAGCAGATAGTGAGGTGTTAGCTGTTGTCTATCCTCAAACGACTGAAGAGGTCAGCCAATGCATGAAGATTGCTAATATATATAATATCGAGGTTTATGCTATCAGTAGAGGAAAAAACTATGGATTAGGTTCTAAGTTACCCCCAAAGGGGAAATGTATCTTGATGGAGTTGTCTAGGATGAATAAAATTTTGGAGCTAAACGAGGAGTTGGCCTATGTGGTTTTAGAACCAGGAGTTAGTTTTGATCAGTTGCATAAGTTCTTAGAGGAAAAAGACTCTAATTTGATGATGGATAGCATTGGGTCTACTAAAAATGCAAGTATTGTAGGCAACTTGGCAGAGCGTGGTCATGGAATGGCTCTCTATGCAGATCGGATGAACTTTGTTTGTAATTTTGAAGTAGTCCTTCCTACAGGTGAAATCTTGCATACTAGTTTTGATAATCAGGCAGGGCATACCCATAAATGGGGAATAGGTCCTTTGCTTAACGGATTATTTACACAATCTAACTTAGGGATTATTACTAAGCTAACACTTTGGTTGCATCCTAAGTCAGAATTGTTTGAGAGCTTTATTTTTTATGTAAAGGATAACAAAATGCTTGGAAAAGCAATGGCTTGCATTCGTGATCTTAAACTACAAGGTGTGCAGATGTCCTTACGGATATTTAATGATTTGAGAATGATTTCTTTTTATCAAAACTATCCATGGGAGATGATGAAAGGAGAAACACCTTTAAGTGATGATGTTAGGCATTTCTTGAAGGAGAAGTATAATATAGAGGGTAAGTGGGTTGGTCTAGGTGCGATATACCCTTTCAGTGAGCTACATGGACAGGCTGAGCGGGCTTATATTAAAGAAAAAATGGCTCCCTATGTGTCTGATTTAGAGTTTATAAATCAGGATTCAATTGTTATGGCAAAGCTAAGAGGGGAAGAGGAGGAACTCTCAAAAGTACAGATGTTATATTCAAAAAGTCTATTGAGAGGTTTTGTATCTGATCAGGCATTGAATATGTGTTATTGGCGGAAAAAAGAGGTGCCTGTACAAAAAAATATTCATAGAGATAATTGTGGGGTGTTGTGGTTTTGTCCTGTAGTACCTG
>JAAEPD010000468.1 GCA_024222455.1 Aureispira sp. | reverse complement strand
TTTTTAGCTATCAAGTCATCTAATTCAAAACTAAGACACTTATACAAAAGGTTTTTCAGTAACTATTTTGTTTCTTTTAGTAACTATGCCTTATAAAAAATGAGGCACCATAGATTTTGGTTTTTTAAGATAATGGTTTAATATTGATCAAAACTACTATTGATCAATAAATATAATATCCCATGAAAATTATCCTAAGTTGTGCTATTCTCCTATTCACTACACTAACTGTAAGCTGGGCACAAGAAGATGCTTTTGGAGTATTTGTAGAGAATGGAAAGTTTGGACTAAAATATGAAGATGAATCTATTGTTTTGGATGCCAAATATGAATATATATACCAACATCCAAGTGGTTCTTATTTATTTTTTGAAGCAAAAAAAGGCGAAACACCTGAAAAATTTTCTCCCACTACTCATTTCATACAAAAAGATGACAAAATAACAATCAATGCTCCCAAGGGGACATCGTTTGGAATATTCAATCTTGATCATAGCGCCAAGGTTGATAAAAATAGATATTCACAATGGGTTGAACGAAGCGATTTCCCTGTCCAGCTTTTTGATAAGAAGTTTTATTATTTGATGAATATAGATGATCTCGAAATATTAAACAAAAAGGGATTTCAAGAACTAGTGTGTCAAAACACCCACGACCAAATTTGGACATACAAACAGAAGAACAAATGGGGCGTAATTTCTACTGGCACTTACTACATTGAATATGATGTAGAGGCAAAATATGAGGATATAAAAGTTTATAGCGCAGAGGATGAATATTACCAAGCTAAGAAAAAAGGTAAATGGGGTGTAATTTCACGCCACAATTCTAAACCATTTATCAATTTCGATTATGATGAGGTTTTGCTCACTCCATCTTTGGATCCAGATCAAAGTACAACATGTTGGATTCCTGTTCGTCAAGGTAAAAAATGGGGCCTATATTATTCTGATTACGAATACATTTATAAAGTCTTAGACCTAGAGTACGACCAAATTATGCCATTAGATGCACTACATGTACAAGCCACACAACAAAATAAAGCAGGTATTCTAAGATTGGAAGACATGGCTGCTCTCCACGATGGAAAAACAGGAGAAGATGTTGTCCAAACCATCTTACCATTAGAATACGATAGTATTACGACAGCCAAAGATGCCCCTAAATACGAATTAGATCCAGAAACACTTGAAGATATCTTGGTTGGATATCAAGCTAGTGAATTTCTAATCATTCATCAAAATGGTAAAAAGGGACTACTCTCTAAAGGGGATTACAAACTAGAATTGGCTCCTAAATATGATGAGCTCAATTTTACTTTTGATCCCAAAGTTATCCTTACCCAACTAAATGGTAAATATGGTATTCTTCAAAAAGAGGATTTAAAAAATCTACACCCTGCCACTCTAGACAATATAGAAAAGGGAAGCAATGGCAATATTTCTATATACATGGATAACAAAAAAGGGGTATTTAGCCTAGATAAAATGCAAATCTTACTCCAACCAACCTATGATGATTATACCATAGACTGGTACTTCAAAGGTGATGGAGCTCAGTACTATGCAATCGTTAATATTGGAGAGAAAGAGGGACTAATAGAAGTACCTTCTAACGAAACTTTAGTACCTGTTGAATATGATGAACTAATGACTAAAGATTTCAAAAACCATGCGTTCTGTGTTCGGAATGGGGACCAATATGGCATTATAGGAAAAGATCAGAAGCTTATCCTCCCTATTGAATACAACAAAATAGACTATTGGAATGATGATAAGACCAAAAACTATGTGCGTGTCCTAAAGGATAAAAAATATGGCATTTTTAATCTCAAGGCAGGCAAAATGCACATTCCACTCGAATGGGATGAACTTTCAGCTCAGAGTGAAGGTATTTTTAGTGCTCGAAAGGGCGAAAAATCTGCAGAGATAGATCTCGCTAGCAAAAAAATAACCTTTCATAAAGCTGTCAACGATCAATTCCAACTAAAGTGGAAAACAAAAATAGGAATCACTACTTTTAGAACTAATATAATGATGGCCAATGGTCTATTGTTAGTAGGTTCGAATGGAGAAACTCGTGATCAAGTAAAAGAAGACAAACTGGATGGATTATATATGCTCAACCCCAAAGATGGTAAAGTTGTTCGTCAACTCAAGCCTGTTAGTTTAGGTGATGATGATGTCAATGGTGTGGCTGTAGCAGGCAAACGGTTGTACTTTGGTGGTGACAATGATTATATATTCTGTTTTGATTTTAATGGTAAAAAGCTTTGGGAACACAAGGCTAACGGTGATATAGAAGGCAGCCCTGTGCTTTTTGATATAAATGGAGACAAAACTTTGGATGCTGTTTTTGCGATAGAATCACCTGCTCAACTCCTAGCCTTAGATGGAAAAACAGGAAAACAGCTTTGGGTCTATGAATCTACTCACAGAGGTTATTTCATGGCTACCCCCACAGCCTATGATGTATCAGGAGATCATATACCTGATGTATTGATAGGTCTTGGAGGAGGCAACAACTTTTTGGCTGTTAATGGTGAAAATGGTGAATTAATTTGGGCATTTTCAACTCTTTCTAGTGCTGGTTTTGTCAATGGATCTGCAGTTCATGCCTCTGCTACAGTATTAGAAAACAAGAAAAAAGAAGTCTCTATAGTAGTTTCTGAATGTTATGGTCTTATTCATTTTCTAAACAAAAAAGGTAGCCTGGAACGTTATACTAGTGCCCCTAGTGGCCTTTTCTCCTCTCCTGTTTTTGCTTCTAATGGAAGTTTTGGTTTTGGTAGCAATTGGAATACTTCTTTCAAAGTCTCGAATGGTGGCAACCCCAAACATTGGAAATTGCAAGACAGCAAAGAGTTCCCATATGTTTATATAGAAGATCAGTACGAAAGCATTTTATCGACTAAAGGTGCTATATCTTCTTCTGCCTTTGTAGCTGATGTGTTGGGCAATGGTCAAACTCAATTTGGTATAGCTGACGAGTCTGGTTTATTCTATCTTGTGGATCAAAATGGGAAAGAACTAATGAAATTGAGCCTAGCTGCAGGTGTTGAATCTCCTATTTTTGTAAAAGATATAGATAATGATGGAAAACTAGAGATCCTGATAGCTTGTCTTGATGGATATATGTATTGTTTTGACACTCAATCAAAAGGTAAAGTTCATTGGGGACAATTCAGAGGAAACAACCAAAATATTGCAACCCTCAAACACAGCTGGTGGTAAGCTTCTAGTAAGATATAACGCAAGTTGGAAGGCTTTTTGTATTTCATACAATACAAAAAGCTTTCTTTTATTTTGGGAGTCATTTTTCGGCTCTTAATTTCAGTGAAGTGCTTTATATATCAGATTTTCAAATATTTTTATTTTAAGAAGTTCATAATGAATAACATAGCCATACCTGTATAAATTATCAATTAAAAAAATGGCATTTAATTATTATCACAACTAAAAATTTATTTATATTATAAATCTGTTTAAATTTGTTCTTACATTTACTTGGGCATTCACCAATTATGATCCAAAAATATTGAATTAAATGAATAACATATTCACACTAACTATTACACTTGCATTCTTGTTATTTACCGCAATGACTAGTTCTGCTCAAGTTAAAAAAGAATATTGGGAAGATGGCACTACCCTAAAAGCAGAAGGTGCCTATGCTTCATCCAATAAAAAAACAGGTACTTGGAAGTACTACTACAAGAATGGTAAATTAGAAGCTTCTGGTGACTACTCATCAAAAACTACCTCCGAAAAACCTATTAATGTAGTTCGATTGAGTAGGAATACTTCGGTAGAAGATAAAAAGACCTTAAGAACAGGGGAATGGACATTTTACTATGATAATGGCCAGAAAAAAGCAAAAGGAACCTATAGAGATGGTTGCCCAGAAGGGATAGTAGTTCGTTGGTATAAGAGTGGCGAAAAAATGGAAGAAGTTGAATATGTTAACTGTAAAGCAGTTGGTAATCGTAAAGTTTGGGATAAAGCAGGTTGGCCAAAATTTGAAACAAGAGTAGAGGGTAATGGTAGAAGTGTAGAAATTGAATGGTACAAAAATGGCCAGAAAAAAGCTGAAATTCCTTATAAAAATGGTCAACAGTATGGTCGCGTAAAACGTTGGTATGTTACAGGCCAAAAGGAAGAAGATGTTATGATGAAAAACACTCGTGTACATGGTAGCTACCGTTCATGGTATCCTAATGGCAACAAACAACGTGAGTTTTTCTCTATTAATAATGTAATGAGCGGTGAATATCGCGAATGGACTGACAATGGTGTGCTACTTTGGGAAATCATCGAGCGTAGTGATGATGGTATGATTGTAGTCAAAAACTATTGGGACAATGGCGAGCTCAAAATGAAAGGAATTTCAAAACTTCCTTCTTCTCTTAGTATTCACCAATGGGCTCAAACTCGCCAAGGACAATGGACATATTGGTACAAAGATAACACAGTACTAAAAACAGAAAACTATGATAGTGGCAAATTAGTAAGTACAGAAATGCCTTAATCATTCCTCTTAATTATAAAGATGTCCGACCAACAAGAATTTGACCAGCTTCACCGATGGCGTTTGATTTTAGGTAAAAAAGCTGATAATGACAACAATGTTCCTTTACAAGGCGAAAGTCTGCAAATGGATCAAACCTTAGAAGCATTGTATGACACAGATCGAAAAGGAGGTCTAAGCAGCTCTGCACCTAAGGTAAATCGTTGGTTAGGCGATATTCGAAAGTACTTTCCTACTTCTGTAGTTCAGGTAATGCAAAAAGATGCATTGGAGCGTTTGGGGCTAAAACAAATGCTCTTAGAACCTGAAATGCTTGAAGCGGTCGAAGCAGATGTCAATCTAGTTAGCACACTACTTTCTCTAAACAACGTTATTCCATCTAAAACTCGCCAAACGGCTCGATTTATTGTTCAGAAAGTAGTCAAAAAGCTACAAGAACAACTTGAAAATCCTCTTAGAGAGGCTATTAATGGTGCATTGAATCAAGCTGTGCGCAATCGACGCCCCAAATACAATGAAATTGATTGGCCAAAAACCATTAGATTAAATCTAAAACATTATCAACCAAAATATAAAACTATCATCCCCCATCAGTTAGTGGGGCATGGCCGAAAAGGGCAAGCCCTCAAGGAGATTATTCTTTGTGTAGATCAGAGTGGCTCTATGGGCAGTTCTGTGGTTTATTCGAGTATATTTGGAGCAGTTTTAGCCTCTCTCCCCTCTGTCAAGACTCACATGGTTGTTTTTGATACAGCTGTAGTTGATATGACTAAAGATCTTAAAGATCCTGTTGATTTACTTTTTGGGACTCAACTTGGAGGAGGAACAGATATAAACAAAGCACTTGGTTATGTAGAACGATTGATCAGAGTCCCTAGTGATACCATTCTTATATTAATCTCCGATTTGTATGAAGGAGGCAATGAAAACGATATGCTTAAACGGGCTGCTCAGCTCAAAAATGCAGGTGTTAATTTCATTACTCTATTGGCTTTGAATGATGAAGGTTCTCCTGTCTATGACAAAGCAATTTCTAATAAATTTGCAGCTTTAAATATCCCTGTTTTTGCTTGCACTCCAGACCTATTTCCTAGCATGATGTCTGCAGCTATCAAAAAACAAGATATGCACTACTGGATGGCTCAAAATGCTGTTGTCCAGAAATAACTCTCCTTAGAACTTCTAACCATTTATGCTTGCAGATACTGAAATATACTTTTTCTTGCAGAACTCTTTACCTGCCAAGCAACTCATTCCTCAACTCCATACAACACTTCTAGAACAAGGTGTTATGATTGATGATGAATGTTACTACACTCTAAACGATTGGAAATCATTTGATTTCGATGAACTTGTTCCTGTTCGAGATCCACTCCGAACAATAGAGTCTATATGTAATTGGCCTACTCTAGGTTGGCTAGAATACTATATAATCGATCCTGTTTTGGTCATGTTTCATGGGTTTAACTACTATGAGATAGATGTCATTATGCTTAGTATAAGAACTAGAGGTTGGGATTATGATGAAATCAAAAAACAAAACTACCTACAAATAATTCATTACCTACATCAACATCTCCATGCAGTATGGACAGTTGGAGGCTGGAACCTAGAAGACCAACAGCAATTTGATTGGAAAAAACTTTTACCCAAAGCCCGAAATGGTATTTTTGAAGAGAAAAAGGAGTATGAAATAGATTTAAGAAAATCGTTCTAAATATTTAGGACTATGCACTATCATAATTTCTTGACTCGAAAACTCCATCCAGGCATAATCATAAACATAGTGATATATTTTCTTCTTACTATTTTTATATGTTCCTGTTATAAAATCAAATTTAAACCCCATTCGATTTAACTCTAATCTGCTAACCTTCATTTGCGTTCGTTTTGTCCCCATTAGGGTAGCCAAAATTATTCGATTTCGGTGCAGGATTTCGTCAATTACTTTTGTGATATCTTTTGTTCCCTTTCGCTGTTCATAATTATAGTCATTTTTGCATTTGACACTACAGAATTTTTTATCTGACCTTCCAAAAAATTGCTTTGAACAATTTAAACATTCACGTTGTGTAGACATAGGTTGAATTAATTTTGAAGATCAATAATAATACTTTTTTCATACAATTCATACCAAAGCTACAGAAAGATTCGATTACAATCGATTACTATCCGATAACAAACGATTACTATCGAATAATCAACACTTATTATTCTAAAAGTTTAATTATGAGCTTTTTATTATAAGAAAAACCTTATACATTTGAAGCTAAATCAATTACTCTCTAGCCCACTCCTTATGCATAATGACAAAAATAACTCTTTCTAAACACCCTGTTTTTGCTGATAAACTAATCCTTAAAATCCCTTTAGATAGAGCAGATTGGACTGCCAAAATCAGGCATATAAATGGTTTGTATTGGAATTCAAGGTTCAATGTTTGGGTTGTTGCCTATACAAATACTATAGTGCAACAGCTCAAAACGCTCTTCTCTATGAACATATCCATACAGCTAGAATACACCTCAAAACGAAGATGTATCCCTAAAAAAAAGCCTATTAAGCTCAACATAAAATATCCTGATGAGCTTATTAAATTAGAGGAAAAATTAATGCTACACCGTTACAGTATTAATACTATTAAAAGCTATAAATCGTGCTTTCGAAAATTCTTAGTCTACTGTAAAGCTAGACACCCTAAGGATGTTTCGTTTAAAGATACTAGGCAATTTCTACTGAAGCATAT
Source organism: Aureispira sp. (assembly GCA_024222455.1). GTDB lineage: Bacteria > Bacteroidota > Bacteroidia > Chitinophagales > Saprospiraceae > JAAEPD01. The sequence continues at coordinate 862 of JAAEPD010000468.1, read as the reverse complement.
TCGAAGTCATAACTTATCTAGTAGTATGCAAAATCAACTTGTTAATGCCATCAAATTCTACTATGAATCTGTTTTAGGTAGAGATAGGGTCACCTATAATCTAGAACGTCCGAAAGCTCGTAAAAAATTACCTTATGTCCTCACAGAGGATGAGGTTAGTACTTTATTGAGTTCTGTTGACAATCTAAAACATCGTTGTATTCTCTTCACTATTTACTCTGCGGGTCTACGGTTAAGCGAAGTAACTAATCTACAGTTGACCGATATAATGTCTAATCAACAATGCATTTTTGTTCGAGATGCCAAGGGGACAAAAGATAGATACACCTTATTGTCCAATAAATTACTTCATTATCTCAGGCAGTATTATAAGGAATATCGTCCTAATTACTGGCTATTTGAAGGCATGTATGGTGGAGCTTACAGTAAGCGAGCTGTTCAAAATGTACTAAAGAAGGCGCTTATCAATTCTCGTATAAAAAAACCTGTCACGGTTCATACTCTCAGACATAGTTTTGCGACTCACTTATTGGAACGTGGTGTTGATTTGCGATACATACAACATCTTCTAGGCCATAACTCTTCAAAAACTACAGAAATTTATACTCATATCTCTATGCAAAAAATGGTTAAACTGTCAAGTCCTTTAGATTTCTTATCTTTGTAGTTCAACCATAAGCGATATAAACGTGAATTCGTTTATGGCTAGTATTAGCCGACATTAATAAAGCCATGAAACTAGCATTTATATATATACTAATTTTCCTTATTCTCATAGGTTGTAGTTCTGAAGAACAAGTAAAGCCTTTCAAAAAAAGCCACTTATCTACAAGTAATCCATATTTAAATGGAATATTAAAAA
>JAAEPD010000467.1 GCA_024222455.1 Aureispira sp. | reverse complement strand
ATTAGGCATTGGTAAACAACTAACGTTAGCTTGTTTAGATAGAGCGAAAAATGCAAATGTCAATTGTGTTGGTTTGCATACCAGTACTATTATGGAAGTTGCATTGCCTATGTATTTAAAACTGGGCTTTTCAAAAGTAAAAGATATTCCCGATATTGGAGGTGCTCCTTATTCAATATTTTGCTTAGAGCTATAAAGGTGTTGGAATAATGCTATTGTTGAATAGTTGAGTCTCCAACAATATAGGGCTCAGAATACTACAGTTTGATTGTCCCTCGCAAATACTCGTACGTATTGATAATGTTATAGCTTTTGATATAAGTTTAGAAAGTAGGGGAGGCTTTGTCATCGATATGAATGGAAAGAAGCTGCATGAAATATGAACGATCTAATAAATGCGAGGGACAAGTCATTAAAATCTTGTCTGCTAATGCCTGAAATTACTTCCTGTGCGAACAGGATTGTGAATAAGCGCAAAATTTACACTTTCTTGGAGAGGCTTGGGATGTGACTGCACAGCCATTCTTTGCCTTACGAGCAATATCCACAAAATGCTTAATAT
>JAAEPD010000466.1 GCA_024222455.1 Aureispira sp. | reverse complement strand
ATAATTTTATTAGCTTATTTTCTGTAAATTGAACATTCATAAAGATTGGTTTGACTGTTTTTAGATTTTTTCTACAAATCAAATTTACAAAACTTTACAAATCAATCTTTTATTCCTTGTTCTAATCCTTAGTTCACGTTAGTTTAATATAATGATTCGCAGGATTGGGGTAAAGCTTGTATCCTTTATTCACAATATTTTCGATTCCAACAACCACAGATTTCAGCGTGTCGCAATTAACTGTCCAACATCCATTAATATCAGTTGTTGTCACACAATAAACACCTACAGCCAATCCTGTTATACTCTGAGTTGTAGCACCTGTATTCCACTGATACTGACAATTTAGTGTTGTTCCTTGAGGTTGAGCCATTATAGCCCCATCTATACATACTGGACAGCTTGGATCAGTAGGGAATGTTTGCACTTGCAAAATTGGAGGTTCTGTTATGTTGACAAAAACCACTGTACCATTTCCTGCATTATCTGTAACAATAACATGATAAGGACCTGCAGCCATATTGATGGCAGTAGCAGTTGTTTCGCCTGTAGACCACTGATAAAAATAAATCCCTGTACCTCCTGAAGGGGTTACAGTGGCACTTCCATCTACATATCCAAAACAAGACACATTTTGTTGATTAAGTGTTGCTGTAACTGCACTAGGTTTCAACCAAAAGTTTTGACTAAACTCAGAGGTATTAGAAGTACTAGAATCTGTTAACGTTGTTGTTATCCAATCCCCAACCTGTAAACCAGTTACAGTAACAGTCCATGTATTCTTAAAAGGATTTAAATGTACTCTTCCTAAATATGTCTTGCCCTCTCCATGATTTGTTGGATCTTGATCTACTTTAAATAGCTCTACAAATAAAAAAGAGTGTGGAGCTCCTGGCGGTCCTACTTCTACAGTCCCTGCAACTGTTGTTTGCCCAGCAATAGAGGTCGCTGTTAGAATGGTTGGAAAATTAAATCGATCGTTGGCTCCAGCATCTTGATCAGCAGGGTCATTAGGATTGACTCCATCATCTTCTATATCTATTCCTAAACCTGCATTTTTATAAATACTATTGGAGGTTATTTTATTGCCATAAGTGTAAGACTGTGAGATTGGACCAATTGTTAAACGGGTAACTTCTACTCCATTTGCTCCATTGTTGGCTATTATATTGGCATGTATCCAATTGTCTTGAGCATGTCCATAGGTAATTGTATCATAATCGCCTAGAGAAACTCCATCCAACATATTAGGTAAAGGAGACGTTCCATTAGCAGCTACCCCAATTCGATTAAAGGTAACTATATTGTGATGAACAACTCGATGTGTAGAGCCTTGCCAAAGCATTCCTGTCATACTAACACCTTGTGTTCCATTGCCCGAAATAACATTACTATCAATCAGATTATCGTGTGTGGCTTCGCCCAAATAAATACCTGTATTAATGTTGCCCAAAGCTAGACTGCCTGTAATATCTGTACCTATATAATTAGCTCTGACTGTGTTGTTATAAACGTCTCCAGGAGGGCTAGAAACGATGCTCACTCCTTCTGCATAATTGCCCGAAATCAAATTGCGTTCTATTATGTTAGAATGTGAAATAACATTGCCAAATGGTGGTGAAGGTGGTGTAATCATCACTCCCGCCCAAAGGACTAAGAAATCTTGGCCATTACCTACTGCTGTAGTTCCTAAAGAATCAGTCCCTATAAAATTCCCATAAATATGGTTAAAATTAGTCCCAAAAGGGATGGCTTCTAGCAAAATTCCATTGCCATCAAATTCATTTATAATCAGCCCTCTAATTACATTATTTGAAGATTGCAGCCACAAACCGTGTGTATATAAGGCTTGTGATCCATTCAATTCTATTTTTAAGACAGTTGTAGATGGTGGATTAGCCCCTTCACTAGCTCCTGGTTGCGTATAGCCATCAATCATAACCCCTGATGGGTCTAGCAAATTAGGCAACTGTGAAGCAGGTTGTATACGATGCACATGATTGCCTGCAATATTAAAGGCTATAATATCAAAACCTGGTGTAGCATTTGCATTCAGGATAGCTTGTCGGAGGGTATTGGGGCCACTATCTGCTGTAGAAGTAACGGTGAATGTAGTTGCACTGATGCTCATTGCAGCCATCAGTAGAGCGATTGTGAGTATAAATTTTTCCATAGTTGGAAAATAAACAATCTGCTTTTTCTAAAAAAGGACTTAGCTTAGTATAGGAAGGTGATTTTGATCAATTGTCTAGTAAATCTCTATTTTCCTTTGGGACTCTAACTTTGTAGTTAAACTCTGCTCCAAAAAAAGCTCCAATCAACTCCCTAATAAAATTAGCATTATAAACAGGCAAACCACCATCCTCTAAACTCCTCAAAATTGTTTGCCATGAAGATTTCCAATTCATCTTATTAATAGAATAATCATTAATCTGAATATCAAATCTACCTTCTACTATTTTTAGCTCATCATAGCTATATATCTTAAATGTAGTTTTTGATTTCATATACAAATATCCATTCTTAATTTTAATCTCATCTATATTTTCTGCTCGTTCCAAAAAAAGTGGTCCAACTAAAAATGCTATATTTATAAACAAAAAAACTAGTAAAATGAAGGGTACCTTTATTAAAAGGTAAATAAGATTAAGATCTAAAATCCATAAACTAGCTAAAAAGATAAGTGTATAGAAAAACGATAAAGTTATTATTCCCCATAACAATGAAGGCAATATTGACTTAGAATCTCTCCTATAGACATCATCTCCTTCCATAAAATTATAACTCTATTCTAATTATGGCTCAAAATAGTCTGCTTCAATATAAAGCCACGCTCTGCCTTATACTCCCAAGGAGTATTGATGCAGGTAGCTAGATTACCTGTACCTTTACAATTATTGCGGCACTGAGTATCTAAAATCCACATTTCTTTAGAGATTAATCCAATTCCTTTTGCGTATTTTTCGATAGAATAACGACGTTCAATATTATTAATTTTATCAACTTGCTCCACTGTCAACACCTCTTCATACACTTTCCCATTGATTATTTCCTGCTCATCTACACTAGTATATTTAAACTCGTCCCAATCCTTATAAAAGTCGATTGCACCTCCCTTGACAGCAACTAGTGTATCTCTACGAATATAGATTATTCCATCCCACTGTTTCTGATCTACCACAGGAAAAACTAATTTAATATAGCGTTGATTATCCTCTACTCTATGCGCCTGATAATCGACAACTTGACTCACCCATACATTTGAGAATTGCCACTCATCATTGCTACTATTGCGATAGTAACGTTCAGTTCTATAATAGGTATTACCTTCTCCATCTACATCAGTAGTAGTTATCTCCTCTTTGAGCTGAATGCTTGTAGTATCCACTGTACAGTTAAACTCATCATAGTTAACAGAATCTACCTGATAAGTTATATACTTCCCTGTTTCTAATGGAAAATAAGCATATTCTACATCTGGATATTCCTCAATCTCTCGATCACAGCTAGTCCAAAACATTCCAAAAGTAAGAGCTATTAATAAGCCCAAAAGCAATCTATTCATCCTTATTGTTTTTCTAAAATCAAAAATCCAGTGCTTCTTATTAAACGTATATTTTTTTAAAGCGTTAAGCATTGGGCACATAAAAATATAAAAAGCGCTCGATAAGAGTTAAAAATTAAAAAAAAAACTATTTTTGTTCCTTGTATTCAATATTAGTCGAATAGATATATATCGAAAACTATTAAGAAGCTAATTTTATAACTTATACAAATCTACAAAATATTGGCACTCATAAAATCCATATCTGGCACTAGAGGTACAATAGGTGGAAAAACAGGCGAGAATCTAACTGCACAAGACCTAGTAGAAAGTACTGCTGCTTATGCTCATTGGGTAATCCAGACAGCAAACAACCCAATAGTTGTGGTTGGTCGAGATGCTCGAATATCTGGTGATATTGTTAGCAATATTGTCGTGAACACCTTGCGTATGATGGGCATCCGTGTCATTGATTTAGGTCTTTCGACTACACCTACTGTAGAAGTAGCTGTAGCACAGGAAGGTGCAGGTGGTGGTATTATTATCACAGCTAGTCACAACCCTAAACAATGGAATGCTTTAAAGTTTTTAAATGCCAAAGGTGAGTTTATTTCAGGTGAAGATGGTCAAGCCATCCTCCAATTCATAGAAAGTAATGAGGTTGAATATGCCTCTATTGATAAATTAGGTGCTTACTCTAAGGCTGTAGGTTATATCCAAAAACATATTGATATGATTTTGGGACTAAAACTAGTAGATGCTGATGCTATCCGCCAAAAAGAGTTTACTGTAGTAGTAGATTGCATTAATTCTACAGGAGCTATATCTGTAGTACCTTTGTTAGAGCAATTGGGCTGTAAGGTAATCGCAATCAATGATGCAGTGAACGGTAAATTTGCACATAATCCAGAACCTCTTCCAGAACATTTGAGTCAACTTGCAGAAGAAGTAGATGCTCAAGGTGCTGACTTAGGAATTGTGGTTGATCCGGATGTTGATCGTCTAGCATTTGTTTGCGAAGATGGTAGCATGTTTGGTGAAGAGTATACCTTAGTAGCTATTGCTGATTATGTATTGAAACATACTCCTGGCAATACAGTATCAAATCTTTCATCTACTCAAGCCTTACGCAAAGTAACTGAAAAGCATGGTTGCCAATATGAAGCTTCAGCAGTAGGTGAAGTGAATGTTGTGACAAAAATGAAAGATACCAATGCTGTAATTGGTGGTGAAGGAAATGGAGGAATCATTTACCCTACCTTGCACTATGGTCGTGATGCTTTGGTTGGTATAGCACTATTCCTTTCGCATCTAACAGCTGAAGGTACTAGCGTTTCTAAATTGCGTGGTCAATATCCAAACTATATTATCATAAAAGATAAGGTTAAGTTGACTCCTGAAATCAATATTGATTTACTACTGAATAGCCTAAAGGATAAATATAAAAATTATCCTCAAAATACAATTGACGGCCTTAAGATTCAGTTGGATGACAATTGGATTCACCTGCGTCGCTCTAATACAGAACCGATTATTCGTATCTATACAGAAAGTAATTCGATTACTACTGCAGAGAATCTTGCAAAGAAGATTAAGATGGATATGAGCGAAATCTTAAAAATGTAAGTATTTCTTATACGATATATAAAAAGCGCAGCAACTCTTATGAATTGCTGCGCTTTTTTGTTTTACTAGTCACTTCTATTTTCGGTATTCAATAAATCTTCCTTTCGGTATCGTTTGTTATATATTTTACCCTCTGTCAAAATTATATAAAAAAAAGAAGCCCAGTTTTTAGAGTATCCTTGCCCTACAACAAAACCCCTCCTAAATGTTTTTACATTCTTGGTTATTACAGTTTCAATCTTTGTCCCAATAGGAAAGTCATCTAATTTGTTATAGTCTCCTAATAAGAGTTGTCCATAATGTTTTCTGATACTTTCATTAGTACTATAAAACAATTGATTCAGAACATTTAATTTGAATTTTTCAATATGAGGTCTAGCATAGAAATCTGTCTTTTTTAGCAAAACAGAAACTGATTTATTCCAATTCATTCTACTTACTTCTATTTCAGTTCGCCCCAAACATTGATTAATTAAAAACTCATATTCATTAAGCCTAAACCTTTTAGAAACGGCTCCTAGTTGTTCTAAAGCTTTATATATGTCTATCAGTTGTTCAAGCAATGGTGCTTGAGCCCCATAGAAAGTTATTTGCTCACCTAACCCAAGTTCTAAATTGCAAATACATGCTATTCTAGTTTTGGGAGTCCAGTTCATATTTGGCAACTCTTCTAAATTATTACTTCTCGATATTATTTTGATATTGCTAAACATTTATTTTGGCTTATTCATCCAAAAAGTTGCTCAAGAATAAATTTAAAAGACTATTAAAAGCTCTATCTCAAATTTAAATCTTAAACAACTCTGAATTTTTCATAAAAACTATAATACTCTCAAACGATCTTTGAATCCTGCTGTCTTATGAATAGTACTATTGTATTGTTGTCCATAATAGTCAGCTAAAATCCAAATTCCATCTTTGAACTGAGCATTAAACTCTTCTAATTGCTCAGATGGAACCCAATACTCATGGTGATGAGTGCCTCCTACATTTTGCAATTCAAATGTTTGAGTATAGTCTTGTGGTAGTTCAAAAACTGTAACAAAACCAGCATAGTCAGAAGCTTCATCTTTTGTATTCCACTTTTTAGCGATTTCTGCTGCATAATCAAAATTGGTTACAGGATAAAAGATGGGTTGCCAATCTAATCTTAGCGGAAAAGCTTTTCCGCCAGTGTCTAATATCAATTGAAGCTCTTTTACTCCAACTGGTCTGTATAATTTTTGATACATGATTCTATTTTTTTATAGACGTCGCTTATAAACTCCGCTTTGCAAATGGTGGAGTCCAAGTCTTTTTATTCATAATAGCTTTGACCTCTTCATAAGAGACAGGTGCATAATCATGACAATCTACACCTACATCAAAACTTCTGCTGTTAGGGTCATCTGGCAAGCTTCCGTGGGAGTGCCCATACAGATGGTAAGTCCCCCAATGGCCTGCATTCCAAACACGCATTGCATAATGGAATAGAACTAATAATTGAGTACCTCTAGCCGCATCTGGATCTTCTACCACCAACTCGTGATAATCCTTTACCCATTCAAATCTAGTATGACAGGCTTCCGCTGATTTTTCGTGATTACCTTTTATTAGATAGATTTTTCCATTTAGGCGATTTAGGATTTTTCGGAGCTTGCCAGAAGAACACAAACCTACATCTCCTAGATGATAAACCTCATCTTCTGGGCTTACTTTTTGGTTCCAACGCTTAATGAGTTCTTCGTCCATTTCATCTATTGTCGAAAATGGTCGATTGGCATATTCCAAAATCTTTTTATGCCCAAAGTGTTGATCTGCTGTAAAAAATATATTTTTCATGGTTTTAGTTTTTATGTTTTCTATTATAATAGTCTATTAATACAGATCGAATGTATTTAAGCTAGATAAAGTTCCCCTGAGTTGTTTAGAAGTTCTATAATTATTTGAATAACTATTTAATTTGTAGTATTTTTAAAGACTATTTTTAGAACCCCCACTATACTATCTACCTATTTTTCATAATCTATTAAATCTATAACAAATATGCGTTTTGCAGATTTGCATTGTCACCCCCACATGCGCACTTACATGTGGCTATCTCAAAAAAGAGAGCGCCTAGAAAAACAAGGAAAATTTAACCCTTGGACTATTATTTCTTCTAATATGTCTAGAATGAAGCGTTCTAAACGTGCTGCAGGATTTAGTCAGTGCGATTTTGCTATGCTTTGGAATAGCAATGTTCGCTTAGTTTTCAACTCTCTATACCCTATTGAACGTGAGTTTTTCATGGGCAACAAAAAAACAAGTAAGGGCAACCGCCAAGCTCTAAAAAGAGTCATGCGTATTGCTACGCATCACAAACTACCTATTCGTAGTTTGCTACAAGGCTTGGTTATGCGTATCCCACAAAGGACAATCAACTACATCAAATCTCCCAAGTATAAATATTGGGAATCCTTGCAAGATGAATATAAATTCCTGATTAGCAAAAACCAGGAAGACGTAACTAATGAACTGTTTACACCATCTATTCGCAAGCTTTTTGAAAACAAAGCTCGTAGACGTAATCGTTTCAAAAATATTTTGAATGCTAATGGTTCTTATTGGATTCCTAAAAATCAAAAAGAACTTAAGGAAGCTTTAGATGGCAAAAAGGATGTAATCACGATGATTCTAACCCTAGAAGGTGCACATGCTTTGGGTACAGATCATTTTGAAAAGACAGAAGACCTAATAGAGCGTGTTGATTATATCAAAAATGAATGGGATCATCCACTGTTTTTCATCACCTTTGCTCACCATTTTGACAATAAACTTTGTGGACATGCAAGCAGTTTACCTGTTTTTGCAAAAGTCTTGCTCAATCAAGATCAGTTCATGAACGAAGGGTTTAGTGATATGGGAAAAACAGTTATCCGTAAACTGTTGTCTTTGGATGATAATAATGAAACGCTAGAAAAAGACCCTTACCGCATCTTGATCGATATCAAACATATGAGTGCTCGTGCTCGAAAAACATATTATGAAGAAATAATCGATCCATGTTTAGAAAAAGGTAACATAATCCCTGTCATTGCAAGTCATTGTGGGTATTCAGGCAAGAAAACCTTACAAGATCTTATTGATGGTCTAGATTTGGAGAATGACACTGACCGAATAAAAACAGAGGATGGAACCTTCTACCCTTGGAGCATCAATTTCTGCGATGAAGATATAAAAATGATCTACAAAACAGGTGGGTTATTTGGAGTGGAGTTCGACCAGCGTATTTTGGGGGTATCAGCCAATAGAAAAGAAGAAAAAGTAGAAATGCTCAATAGTATTCGTGGTATTTGGGATAATCTCAAAGCTGTACTTAATGTTATTTGTAATGATCCTAACTTGAGTAGTGAAGACAAGAAACGTGCTTGGGATATTCTTGGTATTGGTTCTGATTTTGATGGTTATATCGACCCTGTAACTTCGTATAAAACAACCTTAGACTGGGGCAAATTCACTGTTGATTTGCTACGTATAATCAAGCAAGATGCTGGTAGCGAAAATCCTCCTGCTTGTGTGCAATGCTTCGATAGTGAATTAACACCTGAAGTGGCTGTTCAGAAGATTTGTTTTGGCAATGCTTACAACTTTGTCTTAAAACATTATCCTAATAAAGTACCTGTGCCTTTAGAGGCTATTATAGCATAGATTTCATACTAAAAAAGACTTTAGCACATATCTTCATATAAAGATATGTGCTTTTTTTTTATATATTTCCTAAGGAAATCAACATAACATCTATATCCCTGTACATCAACAATTAATAGGCAAAACAAACATCACAAATTATGGTTTTGCTAAGGAAAGAAACTTAGATTCGTTTTTGTGGGAATCTAATCGATGGTCTATATTTGTATTATAAGAAACGGAGATAGATTACACAACACTATAAAACACACTATAATAACATTGATGTAGACTTCATTCACTTAGCATGGAATATTCTATAAAGTAAGTCTACAGTATGTCTAGTACATAGAAAGAGTAGTGATATTCCATGCGTTTTTTAGGCCAGTAACCATGCCCACGGTTGCTGGTTTTCTTTTATAAAAAGGCAGGGCGGGATAGGACTCGAACCTACATCCTCCTGAGTGACAGTCAGGTATTCTTCCAGATTGAACTACCGCCCTATTATATCTAAAGAGCACTCCACAAGGTTTGATAAAAGACAAATACTATAGCTACAGTAACAATGCCTATCAAAATTGCTTTTTGGGGTGTTGTTATAGCTGCAGCCCAACCTGCTACTAACAAAGGTACAAACAGATAACTCCAACGCACCAATTCTGTTTCGGACGAATTGATTTTATAAGCTAATATCCCCAAGCCCAAGAGTAATAATCCTCTTGATAGGATTTTATTCGGTTTGGGTGGTGCTTTAGGGATATTACCATCGTCTAATAAATCATTATTCATATTACCATTATTTTGATAGAAGAGCGAGACAGGATTCGAACCCACATCCTCCTAGTTGGCCACTAGGTGTTCTTCCAGTTGAACTATCGCTCTATAGGCAAGGGAGTGGGACTCGAACCCACATCCTCATGAATGCCGATCAAGCGCTCTTCCAAGTTTGAGCTATCCCTTGCGAACTCAAAAGATAGCAATTTTTTCAGTACTCAATCGTTTTCATGATATGGAATCTTTATTTTTAGGGAGAAAAACGACTAAACAAACTATAATTTAATTTTTATGCGATATTTATTCTTACTGTGTTTTGCTTGCCTACTGTGGAGTTTTAGCCCTCAAACAACAGAGGATTCGGATGTGATGATTGCTTTTGCAGGAAAAGCCTATGCAAAAGATGTTACAGCTGTTCAGAAGTATTTAAAAAAGCGTGTATGGCATGCTGTTTTTTGTGATGATGGCAAATGCACATTAGAACCTACAGAAGTCAGTATAAGCCCTGTGGAAAAAACTGAATCAGGCGATGTTGTTATGGTTAGTGTATCTCAAGAGCGTAATCCAATATTCATTGTTAGCTCTCCTACTCTCGAAGCCCAAGAGATCAAACATGCTGCTATCTTAGATCAAATGCTTTATCCTGGTGTCGCTCGTCGTATGCCTAATAGTGAATGGTTGATGGCTGCTGGATTTGGGGAGCCCAATGATGAAAATGGGAAAATTTGTATAAAAAACTACTTAGTATTATTATCCCCCAAGGTAGACAAAATGGATTCTAACAGCAAACCTCTATTGAGTATTTCTAAAGAATGTAGTGGATTTTACCCTTATGCAGACTGGGTTGGAGATTTGGATGGAGATGACAAACTAGATTTTTTGATGAGCACAGATTATGGCCCAGTTACAGGGTATTTTTTGCTACTATCTGGCAGTGCTAAAGACGGTGTTTTTTATGACAGAGCTGCTCAATATATAAAAACAGAAGGCTGTTAATTTTGGAGACTAGTGCTAACCTTTTTAAAATTAGTCAATATAAATTTTGATAAGACATTTTTGTCTAACACTCAAAACACCATTGACTATGAAAACGCTTAATTTGTTTAGCCTTGGGCTATTTATTCTCCTATTATCTAGTTGCACTGAAGAAAATAAAACAGGTAATAATTCTAATGAGAATACCAATACCTCTACTACTACTACCCTAAAAAGTGAAACAGCTCCTACTTTAGCTGAGTTAAAAAATGATAATAATATCATTTGGATGGGAGAAATTATGGTTGATTATGCTCCTAATTACTACAAATGGTCAGCACAAGCAAGAGAAAAAGCAATTATGGATAGTGCTGGTTTTGTGACTAGAAATGAGTTCAAAGTTCTAAAACAACAGGTTACTGACCTCAATGCATCCTCTAATGATGACCATAACTTAGTTTATAAATTCATCAAAAACATAGAGTCCCTCAAGTGTTATCAAGATGCTCAACTCAGTCAACCTTATTCTGTAGAAGATGCAAAAAAACAGATTAATAGCATAGACACTATCATAACCTTCGATCCTAAGACTCAAGAGGAATTACTACAAGTAGTAGTTAGTGAGCTAGACCCTTCTGATGTTAAGTTCTTTAGGGTAAAAGAACTAGTTTACTACGATAAAAAGGCCATAACATTTAAGACTGTTCCAATGGCTCTTGCTCCAATGGTTTGCCAATTAGACAGTAAAGGTGATTATATAAGTAGTGAAGCTCTTTTTTGGATAAAGCCTAATTTTATGACAACAACTCCATCGCTAAGCGCAGAAAATATTACATGGGCGAAACGTTTACACCGCCGTTGCTCTTTAGGTGAAGCAAAAGTTACTAAATCAGATAAAACACTTGCAGAGACCATGAATATAATGATGGAAGATTTGCGTGGAAATGCTGACAAGGTTCATGTTGCGCATGTATTTGACCATGATGGGAATGAGAAAATGACAGTTGAAGAAATCAATACACTAGGAGCATCTGTAGATACTATTATCACCTTTGATCCTAAAACTTTTGACGAAATCATACAGGTAGTTCACAATAAGTTTGCTGGAAAAGATGTTCAAAACATACGTCTTATGCAAGATTGGATATGGGATGATGCAACTAAACAATTGAACATTTGCTATGTTGGATTCAAGCCAATTATCAATAGATATGATGACAATGGTAACTTCTTAAATTCTGGGCCTATGTTTACACGTAGAGCAAATGCTGACAAAAAGTAATTAGCTTCTATATTAGCAAAAGTAGTCGTCTAAAGATTTCAGTAACTATACACAGTTCGTTATATTGTGTATAGTTATTTTTATTTAAAAGATATTATTATACATTCATAAAACAGATCATTACTATGTGGTGGACATGGCTAATTATTATTTTAGCAGGCGCTTTGGGTTACCGTTGGTGGGAAATGAAAAGAAAAATCTACCAAAAGTCTACCTATAGTCCACCTCCTTCTGAAGATAATAACTACTCTAATGATGTACTCAAAAAAGTAAAGGAGCTTGCAAAAAAAGCAAAAAACGACAAAAAGAAGACACCTCCTGAACAACAACCTGATGTACCAGGTGCTGTTTCGGCAGAATCTTTAGATAGAGAAATAGAACAACGAGAAGCTTCGACTACCGAAAACCCTGCAGAATATCAAATTCAAGCACTTGATTTTGATAGCTTTGATAAGAAGGTTGATAGTAGCCATGTAGTCAATTATGACAATCAAGATAAATACCTAGGCCCTAGCAATGAAGACGGATTAAGACATGGAGTAGGCAAATATTACTACCATTCTAACAAGAGTATCTATCTTGGTGAATGGAAAAAAGGTAAACGTACAGGTTATGGTATTCTGAAATGGCCTAGTGGCGACAAATATGAAGGATATTGGCTCAACGGTAAGATACATGGTCAAGGAACTTATCACTTCAGCAAGGGTGATATATACATAGGTAACTGGACTGATGGTCTAAAAAATGGCTATGGCGTCTATACTTTCTCTATTGGAGATCACTACGAGGGAGATTGGATCAAGGATTTGCGAACTGGTTACGGCACTTATTATTATGCAAATGGAGATAAATACATAGGCAATTTTATATCTAATAAATTTAATGGTTATGGTGTGTTTGCATATGCAAATGGTCGTGTAGATGATGGGGACTGGGACAATGGAAGGTTTCTTGGTTAGAAAACCTATTCACTGTTATTTAAAAAAATTAAACTGATCATATACTTGCCATAAATGCTACCCAACTCTATACACCCTAATCACCAAAACATTAGTCGAAAACGGCGATTTAAACGAGTAAACAAATACCTTCAGAATATTCTGACAGCTGTTTTTTTGTTGCTTATCACTATTTGTATTGGTATTGTAGGTTTTGTAACTATTGATGACTATACTGTCCAAGAAGCCATTTACATGACCATTATTACCTTATCTACGGTTGGTTATGGAGAGGTAAAACCCTTGTCAGAAGTAGGCCAAATGTTCGCCTCCTTTCTTATTATATTCAATTTAGGTATATTCGCTTATGCCATTTCAGTTATTTCTACCTTTATTATAGAAGGAGAATTAAGACTTTTTTTAAAAGATTACAAAGTGTATCAAAAAGTACAACAACTTAGAAACCATACTATTGTTTGTGGATTTGGACGTCATGGACGTCAGATATCAGAAGAACTACGAAAGAGTGATCTTCCATTTTTAGTAATAGAACCAAACCCTACACTCATTCAAGATTTACGAGATTTGCAGTTTCTATTTCTAGAAGGTGATGCTACACATGACCAAGTCTTGCTAGAGGCAGGGATAGAACACGCTAAAGCTATTGTAGTCACTTATGGAGAAGATGCCTTTAATGTATATACAGTATTAACGGCTCGACAACTCAACCCTCGCTTGCGTATTATAACTAGAGCATCTGATCATAATGCAGAAAAAAAACTGTTGCGTGCAGGTGCAGACTATGTAGTTCTTTCTGAGGTAATTGGAGGGTTTTATATGGCTACGCTTATACACCAACCTAATGTAGTTGAGTTTTTTAATATAATCTCTAATATGGGTGATGTTGCTATCAATTTTAAGGAGGTAGAATATTCTCATATCAAAGACAAATTCAAAGGTAAGAGTATTCGAGATCTTAACTTTAGACAACACACAGGTGTTAATATAATAGGTGTTCGACACAAAGATGGTCATTATAGCGTTAACCCTGGACCTGAAGTTCAGATAAACAAAGGAATGAGTTTAGTTATCTTGGGTGACATGAATCAACTTCAAGCTTTTGAAACATTAGTAATTTCTTAATTTTTTTTCTAAGTTCAATTAATACTATCCATTGCAATTTGCCCAAAAATTATACAAAGGTATCTTCCCTCAGCGCCTAAAGCTCGATCAGAAAGAACAGGAACTACTACAAAAAATGTATCCTACTGTTGACTGGGAATATGTGCGTTATTATAGAAATATGCCTTGGTATATGCTAAAAAGTTTTGCAATAGCGACTGCTTTACCACACAGTTATAGCGGAAAATATATCAATATATATTTCAAATCCTACAAGCCCAATACATTTATAAGTACGTGTACCTTAGTTCATGAAGCATTTCATGTCTTACAATATGAGGATATGGCCAGTATGAATAAAAAGGGTTGGGGTTTAGGTTTTTTCAGACGCTTTATACGCTATTATTTAGGTTGGTATTTTGCAAAATGGGTACAAACTTTCTTAAAAAAAGGGGTAAACCGAAAAGAGGTTGGTTATCAAGCTTATCGCTATCATGAAATGGAAATTCCTGCTTATGACCATGAATCTATTTTTGGGGAAAACTTCCATCATTATAGAAATGCAGACGATAGTAGTTATCTATTCCAACAAGCACCTAAGTTGGTTATCAAAAACTCGAATTCTCCTAAAAGACCTCCTATTTGGGCATGGCTTTTAGGTAGCATAATTGCATTAGTTCTCACTATAGTAAAACCTATAGCTGATTGTTTGATATTGATAATTGCCTTGTTATTTGGTGGCTGGCGAGAGGATAAAACCCTAATTCGTTAAAACCCAAGCTTTCTTATTAAACTCAGAACGAATATCACCTAATTGATCACTTAACTCGTTGTTAGCACAAGTGATTTGTACACCAATACGATGCATTCCACTTGGAGTCATGGTGTGGTCTGGGAAATAGCCTGCTTTCTCTAATCGAGTAATCATTCTATTAGCATATCCTTTATTGCTAAAAGCTCCAACAATGATAATATAAGTTTTAGTATCCTTATAGTCATCATTACTCACTAAAGGATCGTTCTTATCTGTGATTGCTTTAGCCTCTTCTGTTTTTACTTCTTCAGCTACCTCAACTGGAGTTTCTTCTTTCTTCTCTTCTACAACAGGTTCATCTTCCTTAGACTCAGAGTCATCTATTGTAGTAGCATTAAGCTCTGCTATATTTGGCAAAGGTGTTCTATCCTCCTTATCAGAAACATCATCTGCTGGCGTTTGGCTAGATAAAGATGGTAAAACTGATGCGTTTTGCACATTATTAGAAGAAGTGCCATTGTTTTGCCAAAGGTGACCAAACAGGAATGGCAAAGTCATAACCACTAGTAACGCTACAGAGGCAGCGGCTACACGAGTTTTATTATTTACTAAAGTTGCAACCAATGAGCCTCTCGAACGAGAAACTAAAGCTGTAGCAGCAGCTTGTTTTTTCAAATATTCTTTAGAGCGTAGTATTGGATAACAATCTACAACTGTCAATGCATAAGAATCTCTAAAAAAATTGGTTGGATCTGGTATGAATTCAATTTTTGCATCCTCATTAAAAAACAACTTACCCACATTTTCTAGGTAAATGAATGATTTCTGCAATAATGTATTTTCTAAATGATCAGCAAAAGCTTCTACTTTTTTTGCTGCTATAGGGTAAGAAATATGCTCTTTTTGAGCAATATAATTAACCAACAATCCATCATTGTTAATCAATTTAGGATTGAATGTAACGCTCTTTTGTGGAGGATGTATTTGATTCTCTATAAAATCGATTGAGGAAGACTGATATTGTGTTATAAACCCACCTATTTTAGGCACGATAACACAATCGTTGATATACAATAAGTCTTCTATATGTTTTGCTAAGTTCAAGGTTGTCTATTTTTGTAGTTGAATCTCTTCTTTTATCACATCATCAGTAAATGTATGCAACTCTACAAAATAACTACCTTTTTCTAACTTTTGCAAATTTACTTCATATATAGTGTTCGCAGGTAAGTCAAATAAATGATCTTCTTCCATTAGAATAGTATTATTGTTGCTTTTGATCACCAAATGACTCATTTTGCCACCCAATGCTTCAAAATCTATATACAATAATCTCAAATCTTGATCTGTATGGAAAGTCCATTCATCATTTACATCAGTTAGTTCTAACTCAAAATTAGCCCAATCGATGTCATCAGTATTATTTTCTGTGTTTAATTGTTTGTTAGAGGTATTTACAGAGGCTGTCGAGTTATCTTGACCTACTGCTTGGAAGGCAAATAAGCTACTTAATAATATATAGAGCGTTAATTTCATTTTTATTAAGTGTTAATGGTTGTTTTTGTTAAGTTAGGATGTTTTCTTTTTGCTACAACTGTCACTTCAATAATTCTCCTCATCTCTCCTTATTGTACGTCAAAATACTACTTTTGTTTATAACATACAAATTTGTTTAACCATAAAATTTTTGAAAACTTAGTTTTTGAATTTCAAAAAAAATGGCTTTTCTGTTCACAAAATGCAAAATTTCACGTTAATAACGCAATATCTTTTAAGGTTATTGCATTAAACCTAATGATTTAGTTGTTCTGTATATAACAAATATCTTATATTATATATGGAAACTATTCACTATAGATTTGTCGTTTACAAATTTATGTGCCCCTAAACTATCAACTTGACTAAACAAACATAAGTCGTCCATGAACACAACCCAACATTATAACATTATTTACACAATATTTTTATTATTATTGGGCACTTGCATCTATGCACAACCAAAACTAATGCCAACTGAAGAAAAGGCAGTTATAACTTTTGTCTTACATCATCCTACTACACTAGAACCTATCGTAAAACAAAGTTTTGGAATCAGTAGCCAAAGCACTAAGGAAACTTTCCCTTTAACAACAAACAGCGAAGGCAAGGCTGCAATCTTGTTGCCTGTTGGAGATATTTATAACCTACATTTTAAAGGTTGGAGAAATTATGCCACAATAGAAGTACCTGCTTTGCCATATCAACGCAGAGAAGTACCAGTTCCCTATCTTCCTCCAACAAACAAGGGCTATGAACTAGTTGACATTCCTGCAAAAATTCTTTTATTAAAATCGGATGGATCTGCATTCAACAAAAGAGAAAAGCTAACGATCACAAATCTAAGCACCAATAAAAAACACTTTTGCACAACCAATAAGTCTGGAATCGGAGAACTAGCCCTATCTATTGGGGCCAGTTATAGTGTTAGCTTCAAGAATGCTCCCAATTATTGCAAGTTTAGTATACCTAAACGTATGTACGCTTTTTGGGAAGAAAAAATATTATTTGAACGTATTCCTGGCAAAGACATATTTCCTATGATGGGCAAAGGTTTACTTAACTTCCATTTTAGAGACTTGGAAGGTAAACCCCAAGCCAATGAAGTTTTTGTAGCACAAAACATAGAAACAAGAGAGACACTTGAATGCACAACTAATAAATATGGGATTGCTCAACTTTTAGTCCCGCTCAATGCACGATACACACTTAGCACTTCATTCAATGATCATTTCCAACAACTGGAGGTGAAATTAGATCCCGGATTTAGTATAGTAGAGCATGATATTCATTACCAGTCTATGACCACAACAGAATGGGATGAGCGACAACGAATCCAAGAAGAGATTTCTGCTGCTCGTGACTCTATTGCAAAAGCTCAAGAAAAAGAATTGGAACGTCTTTTAGACTCTATAAAAAATGCAAAAACAGAGCAAATTGAAAAAGAGATAGAAGACATAGCAAAGAATGATCATCCAATCTCTTTCAAAAGAAAAACATTTAGAATACGTAAAGAGATAGAAGCTAAAGCTGAAATTTGCAAGCGCTCTATAAAACATGATCCAAATTTCTTAAAAAAAAACAAAAAACCTGTACTCTCTACCCTATTTAGGCTCAAAGAAAAATGGAAAGGCAAAGTCATTGTTACAGATATCACTCAGAGTATGAGTCCTTATATGGAGGAAGTTTTGATTTGGCATGCACTCAACCTAAGGCATGGAGAACAAACTTTCTATGTATTCTTTAATGATGGTGATAGCAAAATGGCTAGTGCAAAAAAAGTAGGCTCTACAGGTGGAATTTACACATGTAAAGGAAGCTGGGGTGATATGCCCAAACTTATAGAAACGATGCAAATAGGCATGAAAAATGGTTTGGGTGGCGGAGAACCACCCGAAAATGATATAGAAGCTGCATTAGTCGGGGCTAAAGAAAAAGGAACTAAAGAACTGGTGCTGATAGTGGATTGTTATAGTGCTGTTAGAGATATGGCTTTGCTTGATCAAGTCAACATTCCTATCCGAATCGTACTTTGTGGAGCTGAAGATCCTAATAATTTCTATGCTGGACATAAGGCTGAGATCAACGAGCAATACCTAACTATTGCCCATAGAACTGGTGGTTCTATACACACCCTCAAACAAGACATTTGGGACTTGAGTAAGAAAAAGAATGGTGATAAAATTTATATTGATGGCAATACTTACATCCTTAGAAACAAGCAGTTTTTGAGACAAAAATAAACAAACTTTAAACAGATTTTAGTTGTTTGAGGAGCCAGGGCTTTTCTCCCAAAGGCTTTGTCTCTTCTATTTGTTGCTTCAACAATGTTTTTGCCTCTTGGTCATTTCGATGCAGTAGCAATAGTTTTTTAATAAAAAAGATCACATTTTTATAATGTTCTTTATGGTACCCTATTATGTTTTTGCGTTGCAAAAACACTGTAAAACTCTGCAATAAAGAATCTAAAACTTCATACTCTTTCTCCTCATAATAAATCTTTAGCTGCATCACTTTTGCATCCATATTCATGAATACGTCATCATATTCTGTTTGCGCCAACAAAGAAAGAGAAGTTTTATAATCTCCCTGTGCAAAGTGCAACCGAGCTGTATTGTAATGAACATAAGAGTCCCTATTTTCCCCATCTAAATAATTTGCATATTCTGGGATAAACTGAGTCACCCAATCAAATTCACCCAATCTCAACCCCAATGCAACTATATTTTTGTAGGCAAATGAGCTCAATATTTCTCCATCAAACAACACCTCTTTATCCAATCCATCCCTATACAGTTCAAATGCCTCTCGGATATAAGTTTCTCCACCAATATTCAAACGCTTGATACAATAGTTAAGAGCCTGCAAAAAAAGGTTCTTATACTCTTTTAGGGAAAAACAGTTGGCATTATTCAATAAATAGCGCTTCAAGTCGCCAAAATAAGACTCCGTCTCTGGTTCTTCAAGCGCCTTATAGGTATAATAATAAACCATAACAGCAGGATTATCGCTATAATCCCCTTTTTCTATTTCATCCAACACAGCTCCTAACAAGACTATCTTACAGTCAGATTTTCTAAGATTTTGATGAGACAAATGCACACAAGCATAACGCAAGGTATTCACCATAAAAAAATGGCTCAAGGAATTACTAATTTGCTGCAAGTTATTGGTTCCTATTCTGTGCTGAGTACCAATTTGCTCCATCTCTTCGGCCTCTAAATGAAAGGATTCCAAATAATAATTTCCTGAACGATAAGGTTGCTCCTGAAGGTCATTTGTCGCTTTTTTCAAATACTGTTGAGCTAATTTATCTAATTTTCGAGCATGCAAGTCTTTAGCCAAAGAAACATTTGGAAGAATGGATTCTTTTACCTGCAAATTATATCGGACAAAATTTAGCAACGATTCTAATCCCAAAGACATAATATGCCGCATTCTCAAATCATCATAAGTTCTATCTGGATAAAGATGTTTAAACACTCTACTTTTCCGGAAAGTCAAAACACTTACATAACGCCTAGACCACAGGTATTCAAAAAACTTTAAAACATCTTGATGTTTATTATGTGCAGGAGATACAACCCATAACTTAAATTGCTTAAGCTCTTTCTTATCCAAACTCCTAAACAGTCGACCTAACTTAGTATTATACATATCAAAACCTACATTTTATAGCAGACAAATATATATAATTGTTTTTGTTCACTTGCTAATTCTTTAAGATATTTGTAGAGTCGTAATTTAAAACCTCTTAATACACTACATAAACAGACTAAACATGCAAATATCAAAACTTCTTAGTTTTCTAATTTTTTGCTTCTTATTTAGTATCAATCATCCTTTACATGCCCAAACTGGATGGGAAATTATTTACCCTTCGCCCAATGCTCCAAATGGAGATGGTATAGATGCTCTTCGTCAAACTCCAGATGGTGGTTATATCTTAGTTGGGGTTACTGCTCAAAACTCTGCTGCAGGTAGAAGTCGCATAGTAAAAGTAGATGACCATGGCATTACTCAATGGGCTAAGACCTACAATCTAACAGGAAATATGTCTTGGGCTTATGATGTAGAAATCACTAATGGTGGCTACTTGGTTTATGGTAGATTGCGAAATGCTCAATTCAAATATGCCTCTTACCTACAAAAACTAGATGTTCATGGCAACCAAGTTTGGTACAAAGAGTTTACTGACAATACTATTCCTATTGATGGAGAACTAACTAGCGATGGTGGACATATTTCTGTTGGTTATTATGATAATAATAGCATACAAGACACCCTTGTTTTCATTAAGACAGATTCTATAGGTGATACAGAATGGGTCAAAAAATATCCTAATGCAGGCATAGGCATAGAACGATTACCTATTTCTATCGACCAAACTAGCACAGGCAATTATATCACTTATGGTCGAAATACAGATGCTAAAGCCTTCCTTTGGATGCTCGATAGTCAAGGAGATTCTACATGGCAAAAAACTTATGGAAATAATGTAAGCCATCCAGAATATATTGGAAAAGTCAAAGAAACTTCAGATGGTGGTTTTGTAGTTGCCTCCAATGACGCTTTAGCTACAGGAGAAACAGATCTCTACTTATTCAAAACAGATGTTACAGGTCTTTTACAATGGGAACATAGGTATGGAATAGCTGGATCCATGGATGAACTTGCCACAGATTTAGACTTAACTGCTGATGGTGGCTTCATTGTTTCAGGCAATAGAGTTGTAGGAATTACGGGCAACTCCCCTATTCTATTAATGAAAATAGATGGATTGGGCAACCTACAATGGGAACGAGGATTTGCTGGCGATCAAACGCAGAATTGGAAAAGCTATAGTGTTCAGCAAACTGCTGATGGGGGGTTTGCAATTGGAGGTGCACATATCTCTAATTCATACAGCCGAGAGAATATGTATTTAATCAAAACAGATTCTTTGGGATACATCTATAACAACATAATTCAAGGATATGTCTATGATGATTTTGATTCGAACTGTACACCTAGTAGCACTGAGCGCAAATTTAAAGGTTGGACTGTAAAAGCTGATGGAGCAAAAACTTTTTTTGCATCTACAGATAGTAATGGTTATTATATGATGCGAGTAGATACAGGCAGCTATGAACTAGTACTCAGCAGACCTAGCCCTAATCTATATGAGCAGTCAAACAGTTGTGGAAATGATAGTATTCAATTAAATATTCCTACTTATGGAACAACTACAGACACTTCCTTTGCTCAATATGCTTTAGCTTATTGTCCATTGTTAGAAGTCACTTTGGCCACACCTTTATTACGTCGATGCTTTACTAGCAATTATTATGTACAATATTGTAACAATGGCACTTTAGATGCTCCTAGTGCTTATATTGATGTAGAATTTGATCCTTACTTGATAGTAGACACAGCAGGAATCTCTATGCCTTGGACTATGATAGATAGTGTTAGCTATAGGTTTAATATTGGAACTGTTGCTGTAGCTGAGTGTAATTCATTTACAGTTCCAGTTACTGTAGATTGTGATTCTACAGTATTGGGACAAACACATTGTTCAGAGGCACATATTTATCCAGATTCATCTTGCTTGGCAGCTCCTTGGTCTGGCCCATTCATAAATGTTGAGGCTGATTGCGAAGGCGATAGTGTTGTATTCTATCTATCCAATTCTGGTTCCAACATGGCAGGTGTTGCACAATATATTGTCTATGAAGACAATGTACTTGTTCGCCCAGGTTCATTTATACTCAACAACTCTGAGGTTCAAGAAGTTAGAATTTTGGCTACTGCAAAAAAGACCTATAGAATAGAAGCTCAACAAGCTATAGGTATCCCTGAAATTCTTAGCGATTCCTTAGTTACTGTTGCCATAGAAGGTTGCCAAGATTCTATAAACCCTGGGTTTGTTATACAATTTCCAAACTTTGATGGCTCTCCATTTGTAGACATGGATTGTATAGAAAACATAGGTTCTTTTGACCCTAACGATAAGCGTGGTTTCCCAAAAGGTTACGGAGCTCAACATTATATATATCCAACTACAGATTTGGATTACCATATTCGCTTCCAAAACACAGGTACAGACACCGCATTTTTTGTAGTTATTAGAGATACTATTTCTCCTTTCTTAGATATAAACACCTTGCACCCAACTACAAGTAGCCATGCATATACTTGGAGAGTTTTTGGAGAAACAGATCAAATTGTAGAATTTAGTTTCCTTAACATTATGTTAGTAGATAGTAATGCCAATGAGCCTGCATCTCATGGATTCATTCGGTTTAGCATTCAACAAAAAACCAATAATCCATTAGGATCAATTATAGAAAACAGTGCTGCCATCTATTTTGATTTTAATGCTCCAGTCATAACAAATACAACTACTCATCAAGTAGGAGATAATTTTGTACAGGTTAATATCATTACAGACAATCCAACTTTGAATAGTAAAAAAATACAAACCAAGATTTATCCTAATCCATTCTCATCTGTTGCCACTATAGAAATAGAAGGATACAACTCGACTAAAGCAATTACATTCTATCTCTATGATGCTATGGGCAGACAAGTCAGCCAAATAAAAAGTAACAGCAATCAGTTTCAATTGCAACGCAATCAATTGGTGCAAGGTCTATATTATTACCGTATAGAAGGTGATGACAAAGTCATTGATAGTGGTAAAATTATAGTAACCGATTAATTTTTAGATCAAAAGCTAAGATAAACCACAAAAAAGGCCCACTCAAGATCAAATCCTGAGTGGGCTTATCTTTTTTTAAGAATATATGTTTAAAACGTTTTCACAAAACCTAAATAATAAAAAGCTATAACCAATGTAATCACCAATAAAACGCCAACAATATTCGCTACTTTATCTCTCATTTCTTCACGTTTCACATTCATAGCTAACTCATCTAATCTCTCTTGAGATGCCTTCTTAAATTTTAAAGGTGTCATATCTCCATAACCCAAATTCTCTTTTTGCTTGCTAAAGGCTTTATGATTCAATCTTAAACCTTTATTGTTTTTAAGACTATCATTCATTCCCTTCATACTTCCACCACCAGCCATCTTTCTATTTTTTAAATTGTTTATAATGTATTAATTCCAAATTATATATTACAAACATAAAAATAACAAACAAAAGTTCCGCAAAACTAGAATAAATTAACAACTCTGCCCTGAAAGCACTTAGTTTTTACTAACATGGTTGGATAATAAAGAAAGTTCTAAACTATCAACATAAAAAAACGCCCACTCAAAACTGATATTGAGTGGGCTTTCCTTTATATTATACACATATACTTAAAAAACTTTTACAAACCCTAAATAATAAAAAGCAATAAGCAATGCAATAGCTAATAAACCTCCAAAAATACTAGCTATTCTACCTCTCATCTCTTCCCTTTTGATTTGGACAGCTAATGCTCTCAATTTTTCAGGAGACCCTTTTTTAAATTTTAAAGGAGTCATGTCTCCATAACTCGAATTATCTTTTTTTTGTTTGCTAAAAGCTTTATGGTTAAGTCTTAATGCCTTATTATTCTTAAGGCTATCACACATTTTCCCACCAAAAGCCATAGTCCCATTTTTTATTGTTCAAAATACATTAAATCCAAATTATATATTTAAAACATAGAAATATCAAACAAAAGTTCCGAAAAACTAGATTTTTCAAAAAATTTCTTTACAACACTTCTTTAACTACATCTAGCATTCTATCCAATTCTGCAATTGTAGTATACACATTAGGCGAGATTCTTACACCTTTCAAATCTACAACAGTAGAATTAGTAGCATGAATTCTGTTTTTAGTCAAATACTCTAAAATTTTAGAAGTAGATACTCCTTCTACAGAAAACAGTCCAATAGCACAAGCATATTCAGGCTTCATAGATGTATGCAACTGTACCTTATCTTTCAAAGCATTACACCAATAATCTTTTAGGTAGCGTAGTCTAGACTCTTTGAGTTCTATTCCAATATCATTATGAAAATGTATTGCTTGGCTTATAGCCAATATAGCAGACAAAGGAACTGTTCCTAAATGTTCAAATTTTCGAATATTGTCCCCTTCAGGATCTTTAGAAGGATATTGAGGCCAAACGTCCTTTATCCGATCTTTTTTGATATACAAAATACCAGTACCAAAAGGAGCGCAAAGCCATTTATGCAAACTACTAGCAAAAGCATCACAACCTAAATCAGATACTCTGAAGTTAATTTGAGCCAATGCATGTGCACCATCTACTATTGTAAAAATTCCTTTTTCTCGAGCAGCATCACAAATCTTCCGAATGGCGCTGACTGGCAAAATCTGTCCAGTCCAATTGATTATTTGAGTAATATTAATGGCCTTAGTCCGCTTTGAAAATTGCTCTGTATACAGTTTCACAATCTCATCTTCGTCTTCTATTGGCAATGGCAAGTCCACCCAAATCAGTTTTACCTTTTTGCGTTTAGCCAATTGCTCCCAACCTATTTTCACAGTAGAATAATCTTGACGAGTCAGGATGACCTCATCTCCCTTTTTCCAGTCTAAGCCCAACATAACTGTATTGATGCTCTCTGTTGTATTTCGAGTAATCGCAATTTCATCAGTCAGGCAACCAGCTAGTCTTGCCAAAGCTCTACGTATTCCCTCCCGTTCTTTAGCATATACACGCCACATATAATAGGAAGGGGCCTCATTAATAATCTCTTTATAGCGAGCCTCTGCTTCTTGTACAACAAAAGGTTGAGGAGAAACCCCTCCATTATTAAGATTAAGAATACTTGATTTAGCATAAGCTCGCTGAACACGTTTCCATAAATATTCTTGTTTTACAGCATCTTCTACATTTAGTTGATGTAAGGACAAGATACTATCCTTTATATCTTGGGCTAACCCTTCTTTTGCCATTCCTTGTAAGGACATAGCACTCCCTATCCCAATCAAGGAACCCAAAAATTTTCTTCTATTTTGCATAATAACTATTTGGTGGTTCAGGACCTTTCTAAAAAAGAAACTCTCAAAAACAATACTCTCAAAGTATCTAAAAGTAACTAGTTTTTTTTACCTTTTTATATAAGAACTTACCAATGGGTCGTTTTAACCAATGAATAGGTCATATGAGTAAACGAGTGAAAAAAAACAGATTTTTTTTGTTCTCTAAACACAAGCCAATTATATTTGTTCTCTAATATAAAATAGCTAGTTATTTCTATTCTAGCAGATTAAATTATTTCCTTCTAAAAATCAAGACTTAAAATAGTAAGATTTTCTTAATTTAAAAAACAATCTAAGCACCAAAGCTCTTTAGTATAGAATTTGCGACAATCCAAGAATATGAAGAAAGATATTCCAATCCGAAAAGTTGAAAATATTGCTATTGCTATAGTCCCCAAAGATGAAGACCTCTGGGATGTTTTTTTGATCAATCTCAAGGAAGCTCCTATCCGAAATGTACTAGTCAACTCTAAAGGTTATGGAGAGGTGGACAACAAAAAAGTAGAGACAACTTGTTTACGTTATTATTATGAAGGGGTTTTGCCCGAAACTGCTGTAAAAATAGAACCCATACAAACTAAGCTATTTCATATTGCCCACGAATATTGGGTTAGTTTTCAGTATGACAACTTCATGTTTGACAAAAAATATGTTTTTGTAAGAGGTAGTATCCATGAAGAACTATTTACCTCTGTTCCTATTTTAGACTGTAAAGGAATCATGATTAAATAATCAAACCCAAACCCTAAATGGCCCTATTTTTTCAGATAGCTATGCCTATAGCAATTCTTATTCTTATCTTTTTCATATTATCTAAGCACAATCGGTCTATATCTATGCTTGATGAGCAATGGCCTCTTCTTGCAAAAAAACTCAATATGGAGCTTATTCGTCCTGATGGCAACTTGAATACCATAAACTGGATTTTGGCTAAATACTATAAAATAGAGGGCAACCTAGATAACATCCCCTTTGTTACCTACATGAAAGAATATGGAAGCACCAAACACAGAAAAGTAGGCACCAATATCGATTTTAAAATACCAGCATCGTCCAATACTATATTCAAGTTTCGTCGCAATGGTTTTATGGCACAAGTTATAGACTCCAAAGAGGAACAAATAGTTCCTACAGGCAATGAGGATTTTGACAAAAAATATCTACTAATCTCCAACAAAGAATCTTTTTGTAAGCAATTAGCCTCCCAACCAGAATTCCAATCCTTTGTTTCTAAATACTTCTCTAAAACAAGTACTGAAGAAATGCTTTTGGATAAAGAAGGAATAGGTTTCGGTCTATACTTAGATAAAGAAGGAGTTTTAACCTTTTCCAGTTCATTCAAACTGGAGAGTGATGAGGATAGACAAAATTGGATAAAAACAATACAAGAGTTCCTGGCTCTAGCTAAAAAAGTGCAGCAAATACAAGCTTAGTCCAACAAAATTTGCTTAGCTCCTGTCTCTCTAATATCTATATATCCAATCCCTAAGTTTTCACATTGAGTTTTCCATTTATTGATTGCCCAGTAAGGATTGGTAGCATCAAAAATTAAGGTATCAAAAGCACATACATTATACAATTCTTCTACATGTTTCAGTTTAGGGTTTTGATGAACCACAACATAATCAACAGTCAAAGGTTGGTGTGTTTGCTTATTTAGCAAATTAGAATTGTACAACAAAAATCGTTTATCGCTCACCTGCAGAACATCCTTATTCAACCATAAAAAAGAACTATTTTCTTCTCCAATATAAGTTTTAAGATAAGAATGATTTCTAATTTTATTAGCCCATAAATTAGCTTGATGAGTGTAATATAACTGTGTCTTGAGTAAGGTAGAATCAGCTATAGAAATAGCTTCTCTATTATTAATTACATCTATCAAAGAACCTTTAGGACTATGATAAATCCAAACTGATTCTTGTTGTTCCAATTTCCACAAATCCAATGCCCTCACCCCCACTATCAGCAAAACTAAACAGGCTGGCAAATACAATATTTTCAAGCGTTTAGCATAAAGCGCCCAAAGTCCTGAAGCCAACACTAAATACCACAGAATCATTTCCCATGATTCCAACCAAAAGCCAGTCCACACAGCAGCAGGCAAAACCTGTATTCCAAATACAGCAGCATTCATCAACCATAAAACCCAATTAAGTAGATAAGCAATTCCAGTCCCGACAACAGGTACCCAACTAAAGACTAACAAGGCCAATCCTAAGCTCAAAATCATGGTAGCAGCGGGTATCACAACAAATCCAGACAACCAAAAATAGACTGGAAACTGATGGAAATAGTACAGCCCTATGGGCAAAGTAGCTATTTGTGCAGCCAAAGAAACAGAGAGTAAAGACCAAGCCTTATCTCCCCATTTATTAGAAATATACCATTTCCTATAGATTTTAGGTTGTAAATAAACAATGCCCAACACCGCTATATAAGACAGCTGAAACCCAATATTCATAATAATATAAGGATTCAAACAGATCAATAAAAAGGCCGATGCAGCCAACGTATTATAAATACTAGAATTTCGATTCAGAGCTTGCCCAACTACCAAAAAAGAGAACATGGTACTTGCTCTCAATACAGAAGGTGAAGCCCCTGTGAGTAAAGCAAACAGCCAAATCAGTAGCAACTGTATAGCCGTTCTAACATAAATCCACCATTTTTTACGAATAGGAATTAAACCTAAAATCCAAGCAAATAACACAGAAATAATCCCAACATGCAAGCCCGATACAGCCAATACATGGGTAGCCCCCGTTTCGGCATAAGCATTTTTAACTTCCTTATCTAAATCGCCTTTAGCACCAAGTATCAAGGCTGCAGCCACAGCATATTCATTCGGTGTGGGAATATGCTTCTTCAAGGTTTCCAGAAGATAATTTCGAGCATTCTCTATCCAACTATTCCAACTTTCTTGTTGACCAACATGTTCCCAATGTTGGCTAGCTAAATAAGTTTGATAATGTATGTTTTGGTAAGAATAATACTGTTTAGCGTTAAAAGCATGAGGATTTCGAGGGCCTTTCATCAATTCTATACGTCCATGACACAAGAGTCGATCGCCAAGCTCTAAGCCTACACTAGCTGTGTCTAGCTTAATATAACACAATAACTGCCCTACACTAGATTTAACGACACCTGTACTATCATGGATGTATTCTACATCTAAAATAGTGCGCAACGATTTAGCCGACAACTTAGGAGGAGCCTTTATGGTAGCAATAAAAAAATTAGATTCTGTAGTAATGTGTTGTTCAAAATGTGCAGGTTGGTTGAGCTCATTGTGCAAATAGGTCAATCCATAACCAAAGGCAACTAGGAATAAATTGAGTACAATAGCTCCAAAGCGAAGTTGTTGTATTTTTTGTCGAGTCCCTAAACCCCAAAACACCACAATAGGCAAACCTATTATGATAATACCTAAAACAACCCAAATAAGAGCATTATTGACATACAAAGACAGCAGCACTCCTAGTATCAACGGCAGTAAAAGTCGTATAAAAGGGGCCTGTTGCCAAGACATAGCAATATTTTATTATATAATTTACTCGTTAGTTTTTATCCCAGTGATCACACGACAAGCATTAAGATCTGCGCCCTCATCAGGACAAGCACATCTTCGGATAGTTCCATCTATGGCAGTTGTAAATTCACAACTTGTACAACCTGAGTTTTTGCACACAAACCAACTTTTATTGATTCGTTCAAACCACAATTCACCTCCCTTTTCTTCCAAAGCAATAGCAAAAGTTACTTCTTTGCCATCACGTAGAGCATTTCCAAATAGATAGTAGATCTTTCTATCTGCATCGAGGTAAGTAATTTTATAATCTTTAGGAGCTGCAATACTCGAGATCATGGTAGTAGATACCTTTTTCAATTGTTCAGGGCTAGCCAACACTTCAATCTTATCCTTTCTCAATTCGGCAAGCTTAAGGGTCTCTCCAGATTGAGCCCAAGACAAATTGCCTAAAGCAACTAGCAACAAAAACATCCAAAAGTATCTCATAATTATATCGTTTTAAAGCAAGATATATACTTACTACACTTTAAGTTACCTAAAAATATTAAGCAACAATAATCTCCAAAGCCTTTTTAATAAGAGACTCTTCCAACTTATAAGGATCTTTCACAAAACCACCTGTTGCTCTATTGGCTAGTATTCCATTCAGAGAAAGTGCTTGATGCCCCAAAGTATTGGCCAAACCGTATATCCCAGAAGTTTCCATCTCTAAATTAGAAATAGGCATTCCTTGATAAGAAAAATCATCCAACACAGAAAACATATCATCTATAGTAGGCAAAGCACGCAAATAACGATTTTGAGGCGCATAAAATCCTGGAGCCGTTATCGTAATACCTCTCAACCACTCATCCCCACTAAATTTTTCAGATAAATCTGCCCCACTTTTAGCTACATATAATGGTATAGGAAAAGCAAAATCTCGGTCTTGTAAATAGCTAGACAAATCCTTTAATAAAGCAGCTTCTTCTTTAGATTTATTGTCTTGATAAAACAACATCAAACCATCTATACCTACAGCATATTCAGACACTACAAAACTCTCCAAAGGAATAGATTCCCCCAATCCTCCAGAAGTACCAATACGGATAATATCTAAAGAAGTATGTTCTGTTTTAGCTTGTCGAGTATCAAAATCTATATTAACCAAAGCATCCAACTCTGTCAATACAATATCTATATTATCAGTACCTATACCTGTAGAAATCACTGTCAATCGCTTATCACCAATTCTACCAGTATGTGTTACAAACTCTCTTTTGCTCGTTTCAAACTCTATTTCATCAAAATATTTAGACACCTTAGCTACTCGGTTAGGATCACCTACTGTTATCACTGTTGGAGCAATATGCTCAGGCTTTAGATTTAAGTGATAAATACTCTTATCTGGATTTAGGATAAGTTCTGCATCCGAAATTATACGTTCCATAGTTTTTGATTAAAATGGGTTTCCGACCCCTGTTTCTAAATATTGGATTAGACTATCTAAATAAAAACCCCATCCCTTTACACACATCTCATAGCATTCAAAATCAGGGATTAAACCTTGATGAGAAAAGGAGACTATACATCCTTTCTCAGCTTTTTTAATTTCCCATTTAATTTTGGTACCCTTCCATTCTCCCTTTTTTGAGATAGCATCATGTGCAATAAATGCATCTAAGACTTCCCATTCTAATACTATAGTAGGAGCAATTAGCTCTTTTCTTTTTATGACCTTATAAGTGTCTCCAAATTTAAGATGAAGAACATCCTCTTTTTCATCTATCTTACTCGTCCACCATTTATTAGTTTCTTCCGAAATAGCTTGATGTACAATATTAGAATCTTTAGTTATAAAGAACTCTTTAGAATAATTTTCTTCCATCCTACCATTGTATTAATCAATCTCTTCGATAATTGAATTGCCTTTAGAGTGATCACCAGAAGTCCATTGCCATACTTCATGGAGCCTTATTTTGCCATTCTCCAACAACTCAGGAGTAGAACGGCAGACACCAGTCATAATCTCTTTATTTTTATTAATCTGATGATAAGTCATTTGGATGCATCCATCATCATCTACTAAACCAATCAAATGGCCTTTAAGAATATCTCCTCCTTTGTAGCTCGAAGTTAAGATATTCCCTTCTTGTTTATACTCAAAAATAGTTTCTGCTGAGGTCTCTCCATTTTCGGTATTAGCTATAGGTCTAAATTTTTTATTATTGTAATTAATCATAACATCATTATTTAATGATTAACTATCCCTTGTTTTGTCTTCCAAAAGCTCCAAAATGCGATCTACCTTAGTTTTAAGGTCAACCACCTCTTTTTCGATATGAGTTACTTGCTCTTCTAATTCATCATTATTGTCACTAACCATTGCATCTACAAAAATCGAGTTCACAATAGACAATCCAAAAATACCTCCTAAAATTAACAAGACCATAAAATACATCTTCGTAAAGAAGGAAGCTACATTCCCTAACTCTGCATTCTTACAGACAATATCAGGTATAGCATTCCAACCCTCTACCGTAAAGATTTGGAATATGGTATAATAAGATTTAATAGGATTGCCAAACAAGTCTGGAGAGGTGTCTTGATAGAAGAAACAAGACAAAATAGCCATAATAAATACAAATACTAAAAACCCAACTAAGACCATAAAAGAAGCCTTGAGCGCTTCTTGCACCGAACGGAAAATATGCTCTACTTGAGGGAAGAATTGTATAAATCGGAAGAACTTAAACACCCTAAATACTCTAAATACCAACAAGAAACTTACATTAACAGCCTCTATTGGGAAAAAGCGTATAATAATAGGAGGCAACGATAAAAAGATGAGCAATACATCAAACTTATTCCAAGTTGATTTCAAATATTGCTTAAATCCATAATGTGTCCCCTTGACAACAACCTCCACAAAGAATAGTATAGAAATTAAGTCATCAGACATCACCAAAATATCACGTACCTGTTCCCCTATTTCATCTGGGCGAAACCCTTGCAAAAAGATCACTAAAGCATTGAGGGTAATCAATGCCAAAATATTCTTATCATTTAGAAAGAAATTCTTAAATGCGTTGGTGGATAATTTTTGCGAACTCATATACTCAACTAAATCAATTATGCTTTTTCAATTAGGGATTACACTTCGTCTTCTATATAAATAGACTAAGAGCTAACAGTCAAAACTATTAGCTCTTAGCAATAGGGAGCTAAACTTCTAAGTCTGGATTACACCAGGATTAAACTTAGCTACAGGGGCATTATTAGCAGCCTCTATCCCCATCGAAATCACTTTACGTGTTTCTAAAGGATCTATAATAGCATCTACCCACAACCGTGCAGCAGCATAGTATGGAGTAGTTTGTTTATCATAACGATCAGTTATTTTTTTCAATAAAGCAGCCTCTTCTGCTTCTGAAACTTCCTCTCCTCTAGCTTTTTTAGATGCTGTTTGTATTTGTAACAATACCTTAGCAGCTTGAGAACCACCCATTACAGCTATCTTAGCAGAAGGCCAAGCTACAATCAGTCTAGGATCATAAGCCTTACCACACATAGCATAGTTTCCAGCACCATAAGAGTTACCCATTACGATAGAAAACTTAGGTACAGTAGAGTTAGATACTGCTGATACCATTTTAGCGCCATCCTTGATTATTCCTCCATGCTCAGAGCGAGAACCAACCATAAAGCCAGTTACATCATGCAAAAATACTAATGGAATTTTCTTTTGGTTACAATTCATGATAAAACGAGCTGCCTTATCTGCAGAGTCAGAATAAATAACTCCACCAAATTGCATTTCACCTTTTTTAGACTTAACTACTTGGCGGTTATTGGCTACAATACCTACAGCCCAACCATCTATGCGAGCATAAGCACAAGTAATCGTTTGTCCATAGCCTTTTTTGTACTCTGTCAATTCAGAATCATCGACCAAACGCTTCAAGATTTCCATAGTGTCATATGGCTTAGTACGCTCAGCAGGCAAAAGACCATAAATATCTTCTTGCTTACCTAAAGGTAATTTAGGTTCTGTTCTGCTAAACCCAGCCTTATCAAAATCGCCAATTTTATCTACCAATTTCTTGATAGTATCTAAGCAACTTTTGTCATCTGGCATTTTATAATCCGTTACACCAGATATTTCAGTTTGAGTAGTTGCACCCCCCAAAGTTTCTTTATCCACATTTTCACCTATCGCAGCTTTCACCAAATAAGGCCCAGCTAAGAAGATAGAACCTGTTCCATCTACGATCAATGCTTCATCAGACATAATAGGAAGGTAAGCACCTCCAGCAACACAGCTTCCCATGATAGCAGCTATCTGAGGGATTCCCATGCTAGACATTTGGGCATTATTTCTAAAAATGCGCCCGAAATGCTCCTTATCTGCAAAGATTTCGTCTTGCATTGGCAAAAACACACCTGCAGAATCTACCAAGTAGATAATAGGTAAGCGATTTTCCATTGCAATCTCTTGGAATCGTAAGTTTTTCTTACCAGTTATTGGGAACCAAGCACCAGCTTTCACAGTAGCATCATTCGCTACAATCATACACTGACGGCCTTCTACATAACCAATACCACCAACTACACCACCAGCAGGACAACCACCATACTCTTCGTACATTTCATGTCCAGCAAAAGCACCTAATTCTAAGAATTCACTATCTGTATCTATCAAATAGTCAATGCGTTCACGAGCAGTCAGTTTACCTTTGGCATGTTGCTTATCTATACGTTTTTTGCCGCCACCTTGTGCTACTTTTTCTAGAGCATATCGTAGTTTTGATACCTCTAGTTTATTCGAATCTTCGTTTTTATTAAATTCTAAATCCAGCATATCTTATAATTCTTTATTTTAATGTTGAATGAACTTAAAGTGTCTTCCTAAAAAGATGTTTAAATATGTTCTTATATCATAATCTAAATAATCTTCTGCGCAAAGATAAAATAATCCATTACAGAACGTAAACCTAGGCTCAAAAATCTAAAAATCGATCTGAAAGCTCACTACTGGTAAAATTCCAGAATGGTATCGATTGATTAATGCAGCTGCCTGTCTATCATAGAGTTTCTCCTTAATATTCTTCATATTAGTAGCATTTTGTAAGTCCAATGCAATCGTGTAAGAAAGTTTTTTGTGATCCTTGCGATAAGCAATACGAGCATCCAAACGGAAATAAATTGGAAATTCTTCTGTAAATGCCAACTCATTGATAGGAACCAAACCACCTACTACCCTAGACGCAGATTCATCTATAGGCGTATAACGCAAACCTCCCACTATAAAGGATTTCAAACCAAACTGCAACACACCGCCTTTTTTGAAGGTATATTCATAGCCTCCCATCAAGCTAATATTGTAACGGTTATCAGTACGAGTACTTCTCCATTTACCATCTTTAGAGGTTTTGTATTGAGACCAGAATACAGAACCTGAACAAAGCAGGAAGAAGCTTTTTCCAAAGAATTTTTCTACAGAAAGATCCAATCCATAATTCTGTCCATATCCTTCAGAAACCATTTGTCGAGTACCATAGTTATCTCGCTCATTAAAGAACCAATAAGTAGTGGCGCTATCTACACCAACTGGCACACCAAATTGATATTGATAATAGAACTCAGAAGTTACCCTCAAACTCTTACCTATCATTTGTTGCAAAGACAATACAGCATGGTGAGATTTTGCTACACCCAAATCCTTATTCAGTTGTTCACTCGTACCTGTTGCATTAGGCAAACGCAACATATAAGTACCAATAGGCAATACACGCCCATGTAGACCATAAGCCAAACTTAATACAGTAGACTTGGTTGCTTGATAGCGAATAGCAGCTCTTGGCTCTATGCTATAGCTATGATTTTGAGCTAAATACAAGGCATGAAAACCAAAATTGATGGTCAACTTATCCAATGGTTTATAGCTTCCTTGAGCATAAGCTTGTGCTTGAAAGGTAGTCCCGCGCTCATCCAAAAAGGTATGCAAACCGACAGTACTGTTCACATATTCGTCATAATTTAACCAATAGGTAATTGCTTGACCAGTCAAACCTGATTTTATTCTAAATTTGCTATTAAACTTATAGCTATAAGTCAATGCTAAGCTAGATCGTAAGGTTTTGTAATCAAAATCTTGAAGAGTATCTCGAATAGATTGATCGCTAATATCTGGCTCTACTTGTAACTGTTCAGTGTGATTAAGCACTCCTCCTGCAACAACTTTCAGGTAAGACTTTTCATTAAGCAATCGAGTATAAGTCATCCCTAGTATACCTAAATTAGAACCGTTTTTATCGCTTACATAATCCAAAGAGGTAATCCAATCTGCAGTATCTGGCTTGGTAAGCCACTCTTCTGTACTCATCCCTCCTACACCAAATACCGTAAATTGATTTCTATTGTCAGGAGAAGAAAAATATAGATTGAAAGATAAATCCTGGAAGTTGTTTCCTACATTTTCACGTACTACATACAGTCCTGCTAAATTGAGCAAACCTAAAGTAGAATAACGATAATTGACCAAATAAGAACTTCTGCCCTTTTTGATAGGCCCCTCCGTTGCAAAATCAAGTCCTATAAGACCTACTTTAGCAGTGTATTCTCTATTGGTTAAATTTCCTTTGCGAAAACGCATATCAAACACTCCCGAAAAAGCGTTGCCATACTCAGCAGCAAAGGCTCCTGTAGAAAAGTCAGAGTTGCCCAAAAGTGCGGAACTAAATACTGTCAAACCACCACCAGAAGTAGCAGAACGTGCAAAATGATTAGGATTAGGGATATCTAAGCCTTCCAAACGCCACAAAAGGCCTACAGAAGAGTTCCCTCTAATAACAATATCATTCTCGCTATCTTGATTAGATTGCACACCAGGAAAAGCCATTGCCATACGCCCTGGATCGTTGATACTGGCTGCATAACGTTGCGTTTCTTCTACCGAAAAAGACCGAGTACTTACTACAGAAAGCTCATTCAGAGGTTGACTCCCTCCTGCACTAGAACTAGAAGCTGTCACTACTACTTCCCCAGTAGTTTCTACCTTCTCTGACATTTCAATCTCTAAATAGGTTTCTTTTGCAGAATTTATTATCAAATTATCGGTCATATAGGTAGCATAACCAACATACTGTGCTTCAATTACTTGTCGCCCTACGGGCACATTTTCTAGTTTAAATTCTCCATTTATATCACTAGAAGCGCCCAACAATGGTTCAGAATTTTTCACTGTGATAGTGACTCCTATCAAGGGCTGCTTTGTTTCTTTATCTAAGACTTTTCCGCTTACTGTTTGGGTGGTTAAATCTTGTGCTATAAGGGCGCTTAGCCCAAAGAAATAGGCACAAAATGCCCATAGCAGTTCTCTAATTAGTTTCATAGTTTTGTGTTTTATAGGTAGTAATAATCCTGTGAAGATAGCAAGCTTCTTGATATTTAAATAGTGATTATTCTAATATTTACACTTGGCCTTTAATTTTGACTAGCTAAACTCAAAAATATATACTTTGTTATAACTGAAATACTACCAGCTGAAGTCTGGTAGGTTAAAAATTAGGACTATAAGTCCCCTGACTATTCTAAAGAAATATTATTCGAGTTATCACTTTGCTTAGAATCGTTGTGATTCT
>JAAEPD010000465.1 GCA_024222455.1 Aureispira sp. | reverse complement strand
TGCGTTTTCATAAGCTTTTTTGGTTTAGTCACCTCAAGTTTATGATTCTGATTCCTCTTTTTTTAATCCTTACATTTTTTTATTTATAATTTTAGACATACTCTAAATACAAAACTCTCTTCTCTCAATTTGCAAAAAGATAATTTTGTAAGTTCTTTAGAAAAGAAATATCCAAAATACCATAAGTTAAAGTACGAATCAGCAACTGTAAGTATTCAGGATGTACAAAAAAAAGTGTTGAAAGAGGATGAATGTTTATTAGAGTATTTTGTGAATAAAGAGGCTATTTATGTCTTTCGTTTACAGAAGACTACTACTGATTTTATAAAGATTCCAAAGGATAGTTCCTTTTACCAAGATATTAGATTGTTTAGGAGAGCATTAAGTGGCTTTAGTTTTTTGAGTGAACAACCGAAGTTATCTTATGAACTTTTTACAGAAACAAGCCATAAGTTATATCAAAATATTTTGGCTCCAGTATTAGCAGATGTAAGTGCTCATTCCTTGATTATTGTACCTAGCGATGTTTTGGGGCACATCCCTTTTGAGGCCTTATTAGAAACAGCTTCCTCAGAAGAGTATTCTAGAGATATTTATAGAAGGTTAGATTATTTACTTCACAAATTTGAGGTAGCTTATTCTTATTCAAGTACAGTGTTGCTCAATAATTTAGAGCAAAGCTCACAAACTCCTAATAGTCAATTATTGGCTTTTGCTGCTGATTATAAAGATATTGATTCTGCTAAAACATCTCTAAGGTCACCCGTTCATGTAACCCTACGAAGACATTTACTTCCTTTGCCCGCAGCTCAAAAAGAAGTTGAGGATTTAGAGCAACTATATGAAGGACAATTTTTATATAAGGCAGCTTCAAATGAAGCATCATTTAAGGAATTAGCCCCACAATATGGAATTATTCATTTAGCTATGCATGGTATTTTGGACAAAAAACATCCAATGCAGTCAAGCCTAGCTTTTACAGAAAATGGAGATAGTTTGGAAGATAATTTTGCACATGCTTACGAATTATCAAACATGAAACTTAATGCTGGCTTAGTAGTATTAAGTGCTTGTGAGACAGGTTATGGCAAGTTTCAACAAGGGGAAGGAATAATGAGTTTAGCAAATAGTTTTATGCATGCAGGTGTACCTAGTTTGTTAGTGAGTTTGTGGCAAGTAAATGATCAATCAACAGCTACCTTAATGAAGTTTTTTTATAAAGAATTAGCTAATGGAGTGCACAAAAATAAAGCATTGTGTCAGGCAAAGTTAAGGTACCTAAAAAATGCCCAAGGTATAGCAGCTCACCCTGCATTTTGGGCACCATTTATACAATTAGGAGATACAACACCCATTTCACTTGAATTAAAAAATAGTGGCTTTAGCTGGGTGTTTTATCTTCTAATATGTAGTGGTGTGGTTCTATTAACGATGGTTTTATATTACAAAAAACGATCAACTAATCCACAGTAATCTCATCCACAAAAAGCCAAGTAGCTCCACCAGCCCCCAAATGCCAAGGAGGACAAACACCATAGTTTTTAGCACGTACTCGTACATAGCGAGCACGCATATCTTGATGCGGATCAAACTCAAATTCTTTGGTAAATGCTCCATGTTCATCATCCGCAAAATCATTTTTGATCACAGCCATAGATTTGAAGCGTTCACCATCTACCGAAAGCTCATATTCTACGGAAGTAGGAAACCAAATCCAAGATTTGATATCTTGCAAAAATCCTGTAGAGATTTTACTAATAGCTTTCACCGCACCCAAATCTACAGTCACATCCAAGTCTTCTCTATAGCCTTGCCAATAACCTGTACGGTAATTGTTGCTGCCTTTCAGGTAGTCAATTAGAGCTTTATCACCACCAGCTGCATATTGGTTAGCATACTTACTGTTGAGTTCTATTTCTTTATCATCCTTTATCTTGATGTATTGATTATGAATGATAAAACTAGCTTTTTCGGAGCTGCTCATTGCTAAGGCATGAATAGTTGTTGTTTCTGTTAGTTGTATAGGATTGCTGTATAAAGTGGATTGAGCGTTAGGCATACTTCCATCTAAGGTATAATAGATTTTGCAGTCTGGATAAGCCACTCCAAGCTCAATAGTAGCTGTATCTATAAAGGTTTTTCCTTTGGCTACAAAATAAGGTACAGGCGTAATCAGATGCTCTTGAATATGTGCTTGAGGTATATCCGAAGTTTGACTGCCCCAATCTTTGTTAGGTTGATTGCCCATCTCAAAAACCAGTTCACCACCAGCCAATATATCACTATGGTTTAGGTAACTTTTATTGTAAGCCTTTCCATTGAGTGTAGCAGATTGTATATACTTATTTTCTTTAGAAACACTGTTGGCTAAGATGGTGAATTGTTCCCCATTTTCTAGATTCATGGTCACCTTATCAAAAATAGGTGTTCCAATCACATAGTAGTCCAAACCTGGCGTAACCGAATAAAAGCCCATAGCACTTAAATTGTACCAAGAAGACATTTGCCCACAATCTTCATTGCCCGAAAGCCCATCTGGTTGAGTAGTATAGAGTTCATCCAAAATCTGTCTAACACGCTCTTGGGTTCTCCAAGGCTTGCCTATGAAATTGTACAAATAAGCCATGTGATGGCTAGGTTCATTGCCATGAGCATATTGCCCAATCAATCCTGTAATATCTACCTGATGACGACCATTCAAATCACTTTCAGCCGCATAAAGATTGTCTAACCACTGTTCTAGTTCATCATTTCCACCCAAAAGTTGAATTAACCCTTGTACATCTTGTGGTGCAAAAAGGGAATATTGCCAAGAGTTGGCCTCTGTATAATTATAATTTACTTCTGCAGGGTCAAAGGGGCTGAACCAACTCCCATGCATCTTCGCACGCATAAACTTGGAGGTAGGATCGTATATATTTTTGTAATACTGCCCACGCTCCAAAAAACGGCGATAGATTTCTTCCTTCCCAGTTGCTTTAGCAAACTGAGCAATACACCAATCGTCATAAGCATATTCTAATGTCTTAGATACCGATTCAGGCTCATCTCCAGCAGCTATAAAACCTTTTGCTTGATAAGCATCTAAGCCTAAATGCATTTGTGTAGCACTGTGTTGCATTGCTTCTAAAGCCAAATCAACATCAAAATTTTGGATACCTTTGGTGTAAGCATCTGCTATAACCGAAACAGAGTGATAACCAATCATACAGCCAGTATAATTGCCCGCAAGCTCCCAAACTGGCAATTGACCACCATTTTTATATTGAGCTAAGAATGTTTTGATGAAGTCTAAACTGCGTTTGCGTTGTAGCAAGGTGAATAAAGGGTGTGTGCCTCTAAATGTATCCCAAAGCGAAAACACAGTGTAATTATCAAAGCCTTCAGCTTTATGCACTTTCCCATCAGTACCTCTGTATTGGCCATCCACATCCATAAATAGATTAGGATTGAGAAAGGAATGATACAATGCAGTGTAAAAAATAGTTTTTTGATCTTCATTGTTCGTTTCCACCACTACTTTGTTGAGTTCGCTATTCCAAATAGAATCCGCTTGAGTTCTGACTGTTTCAAACTGCCAGTAGTTGATTTCTTTTTCTAGATTTTTTCGAGCACCTTCTATGCTTACAGCAGAGATGCCTACTCTTAAACGCAGTTGATTATTTTTTAAGTTTTTAAATTTCAAGGCAGCCTTGATAGGCTTGTATTGGGTGCTCTTATCTGCTAAAATAACAGAATCTTGCTGAATAATAGCCTCTTCAAAATCCCAATTGGTTTGCACCACAAAATAGAAATGTTGATCTTCTGCCCAAGCTTTTGATCTACGAAAACCTACTAATTCATTGGTGCCATTTGCTTTTAAATCTACATTTACCAATTGATCTCGATGTACTAAATCAATCATGACCGTACCATCTCCAGAAGGGAAGGTATATTGGTGCATCCCACAATGTAAGGTAGCAGCTAGTTGTGCATGTATATTATAATCTTCCAGTTTTACTTTGTAATATCCAGGTGAAGCCTCTTCTGTACTGTGCGAAAAACGAGAGGCATAGCCACTGTCAGGATTTGTTTGGTAGCCATTATCCCAATAAGTTGCATTGGTCGGCATTATCAACAAATCATTATAATCCCCAACTCCTGTACCACTCAAATGGGTATGACTAAATCCATAAATAATAGAATCGCTATAGTGGTAGCCTGAGCAACCATCCCAACCTTCTATTCTAGTATCTGGACTCAACTGAATCATTCCGAATGGTAAACTTGCTCCTGGATAAGTATGTCCATGACCACCTGTTCCCACAAAAGGATTTACATATTGACTAAGAGAAGTCAGTGGAGTCTTAGTTTTTTTAGTGGGATTTTGACATTGGCTAAATAATAAGGCAAGTAGCAGGAATAAAATAATTGGATATTTCATAGCGAAGTGTTAGTTCTGAAACGATTTAGGTTGATTAATATCTGCACTACAAAGGTAATGAAAAT
Organism: Aureispira sp.; assembly: GCA_024222455.1. Taxonomy (GTDB): domain Bacteria; phylum Bacteroidota; class Bacteroidia; order Chitinophagales; family Saprospiraceae; genus JAAEPD01. The sequence goes on along the minus strand of JAAEPD010000465.1, from coordinate 2,182 downwards.
TTACTAAAAGTAGTCTTAAGTGATTGCTTGTCTATCAAAAGATTAGAACATTTGTTGTAAAAAAATATATGTACATAACTAGCTGATAACAAGCGTACTTAACAATTAGTTAGTATAGAGTTTAAATAAAACTATTGAAATAACTTGTTTTTTGAATATTAAAAGGCCTACCTTTGCCGCCCGAAAACGGGTAGTATCCTTCTATAAGTTCGATTCTAAAAGGGTTTAGCTAATAAATTCTCAGAGTAGAGGCTTTGACTTAAACTTTATTTGGAAGGATTCTAATTTAGATTAATATTTAATGGTAAAAAGGAAATGAAGAAGTATTTTAAACTGTTTGACTTGTCACAAAAAGTTGACTATAAAACAGAAGTATTATCTGGCTTAACAGTAGCCTTAGCATTGATTCCTGAAGCAGTAGCTTTTGCCTTGATCGCAGGGTTATCACCGCTCACTGGTTTGTATGCTGCATTCATGATGGGTTTAGTAACCTCTATTTTGGGAGGTCGTCCAGGTATGATTTCAGGTGCTACTGGTGCTGTAGCTATTGTGATTGCTGCATTAGCACATTCACATGGAGTAGAATATATTTTTGCTACAGTTATTTTGGCTGGGGCTATACAGATATTGGCAGGAGTACTCAAGTTGGGTAAATTGATGCGTTTGGTGCCACATCCTGTTATTTTTGGATTTGTGAACGGTTTAGCCATTATCATATTTATGTCGCAAATAGACCAATTCAAAGATGGTACAGGACATTGGTTGGCAGGAGAGGCAATGTATATGTTTACAGGTTTAGTTGCTTTAACAATGTTTATTATTTGGGGATTACCTAAGTTGACAAAGATAGTACCTGCATCTTTGGTAGCTATTTTGACCATATTTGGAGTAGTAATGGCTTTGGGCTTGAACACTAAAACGGTAGGTGATATTGCATCTATTCAGGGTAGTTTTCCTCCATTCCACATTCCATTAGTGCCTTTTACTATAGATACATTGGTGGTTATATTCCCTTATGCTGCAATTATGGCTGGTGTAGGGTTGATCGAGAGTTTGCTAACGTTGAACATAATTGATGAGATAACTGAAACGAGAGGACAGGGTAATAGAGAAGCTGTGGCTCAAGGTACTGCAAATATCCTTTCTGGCTTGTTCTCAGGAATGGGAGGTTGTGCTATGATTGGGCAGAGTTTGATTAATATATCAGCAGGTGCGAGAGCTCGCCTTTCGGGGATAGTTGCTTCTGTCATGTTATTGGTCTTTATTATGTTTGGGGCTAGTCTAATAGAGCAAATGCCTATGGCTGCGTTGACTGGTTTGATGATAATGGTAGCTATTGGAACCTTTGAATGGGGTAGCTTCCGAGTGTTGACTAAAATGCCTAAATCAGATATTTTTGTGATGGTTTTAGTGACTTTGGTAACTGCAATTGTACACAACTTAGCATTAGCTGTTATTGTGGGTGTTATCATTGCTGCTCTAGTGTTTGCTTGGGATAATGCTAAACGTATTCGTGCTAGAAAATATGTTGATGAAAATGGTGTGAAACACTACGAAATTTATGGCCCGTTATTCTTCGGTTCAGTGACGGTATTCAACCAAAAGTTTGATGTATTGAATGACCCTGAAGAGGTTATTATCGACTTTGAAGAGAGTAGGGTGGTAGACATGTCAGCTATAGAGGCATTGAACAAAATAACAGAGCGCTACCTAAAAGTAGGTAAAAAGGTACATCTCAAACACTTGAGTAAGGATTGTAGAAAACTGCTCAAAAATGCAGATACTATTATTGATGTGAATGTGTTAGAAGATCCTACTTATAAATTGGCAATTAATGCTGTCTAGGTTGTTCGGTGAACTAGTATTTTCTAGGCCAAAACGTAATATCTTTGAGCTAATTTTTTATTTTTGAGAGTTATGAAATGACGAAATAAGTAAGAATTATTAAAGAACCTTTTTATTTTTAGGTTTTAAAGTATCTTATCTTTATAAAGATTGGTATATTCGATGAAAATTAATTGATATTATACAATAATTATGAAACCAGATCAAATTAGGTTATATGAGGTGTATCAATTTAGCGGGACACTTTTAAAAAAGAATTTTATTAGAAAGCTATAAGTCAACCATTAGTTTGATTTACTTAACTCATTCCTTGTTTTATAACAGTAACATTTTTTTC
>JAAEPD010000464.1 GCA_024222455.1 Aureispira sp. | reverse complement strand
GATATTTCTTCCTTAAAGGGCTTCAAAAACTGCATAGTTACGAATCTATCTTACGCTTCTTTAAGGAACAAAACCTCTCCCCAGAGGAGATTCAAACTTTATTTAAAACTATTAAATGACTTTTCCGAAGTTTTCAATTATTTAGCAAAATATGATGCTAATGGCAATTATATTTGGGCTAAACGTATAGGTAAATCGGGAGGAAGTAGTTTTACACCTGGATCTTGCCAAGCACGAAGTATGGATTTAGACAATAATGGAAATATTTACCTAACTGGCTATATTATAGGAACTGTAGATTTTGACCCATCTTCTAATGTTGCTAACCTTGTTGGTACAGGCCAAAAAGATATATTTCTAGCGAAGTATGACGCAAATGGCAATTACACTTGGGCTAAGATGATGGATGGTCCAAAAGATGATAGAGGAAATAGTTTAGTTGTCGATGGAAGTGGCAATATTTATCTCTCAGGTGATCTTGTGAGTACTTTGGATATAGATCCCTCATCTAATACTGTAAATTTGACAAGTACAGGAAGTACAGATATTTTTCTTGCTAAATATAATACCAATGGTAATTACCTTTGGGCTCAACAAATAGGAGGTTCAAATTATGACAATAGTTTTATTCATAGTTTAGCCATTGATGGAAATGGAAATGCTTGCATAACAGGCTATTTTGAAGGCTCCATAGATTGTAATCTTTCAATGGCTAGTGGCAGTTTGAATAGCACAGGACTTAGAGATGCTTTTTTGGCTAAATATGATGCTAATGGAAACTATATTTGGGCTAAGAATATAGGAGGGTCAGATGCAGACTATGGAGAAGCTGTATCAATCGACAAGCATAATAATATTTATTTAACCGGTTCCTTTAGTGGCACTGCAGATTTAGATCCATCCTCCAGTACTGCAAATTTAACTAGCGCAGGACAAAGGGATATATTTGTTGCTAAATATGATGCTAATGGAGATTATATTTGGGCAGAAAAATTTGGTAGCATCAACACTGATAGTGGCAATAATATTTTTGTAGACGATAATGGTAACATCTACTTGATGGGAGAATTTCAAGGCAATGTAAATTTTGGTGGAACATCTACATTAGGCAGTGGCTCAGGAGGAAGTAATTATGTAGCCAAATATGATGCTAATATGAACTATCTCTGGACTAAAGGAATAGGTGTAGATGCATATGATTTTGGACTAGATGGAAATGGTGGTCTTTTTATGACAGGATCTTTTGTTGGTTTAGTGGATTTTGATCCTTCTAATAGCTCCAATGCATATATAACAAATCCAGGAAATGATCTTGGAGTTTTCCTAGCTAAGTATAATGAGACAGGTGCAATAGCTGTAAATAAGCTAGAGGTGGAAGAAAAAACTATAGATATTTATCCAAACCCTAGTATAGGAGTGTTCAACATTAGCTCAGAATTAGCTGACTTTAGTTATAAAGTAACAACTATAGATGGAAAGCTTGTACAACAAGGTCAAACAGAAGGAAATATATTAAACTTGAATCTAAGTAAACAATCTAATGGGTTGTACTATATTACTGTTACTCAAGCAAATCAAAATAATACCTTCAAAATAGTGCTTAATAAATAGTCAATATCCAACCACTAAACATTGACAAAATGCAGTTAAATCCCCTTCAGGAAATTTAACTGCATTTTGTTCTATTAAATCTTCCCATACAACTCCCCTCCTTTCTTGAAGAGCTTATCCACCTTTGCAGCCACCTTAGCATCAGGAATCAACTCAGGAGCATGATGTGGTTTAATACGAGCATCAATAACCAAAGCTCCTTTGCAGCCCCAATGTTTGTGCACCACAGAGCTTTTTACGCCATAAATATCATGCGAAGGATTGGAACGAGTAAAAGTCACCCATACAAAATTATTGAGCGTAGCCGTCACAAAACCACTATCATCAGCGACAATAACCAAAGGAATAGAAGTCCATTCAAAACGCTCTAAATGTTGTGTTAATTGGTTCATTTGGCGCTCAGCCGTTTGCATATCTGTACATTTAGGCCCCTGTACTATCAAAATACCTTCTTGTGCAAACTTAGGATTGCTAAACCCTTCTGGAAGCGTAAAATCAGTTGGCAAGGTTCCCTTCAAACTACGTTTCTGCTCTCCACAGCAAGCCCAAACCACTTTAGAACCTGCATTCCAACCAGAACCAGAATAATCTAAGGTATCAATAGTCGTTTGCGTCTGAAAGTGCAAATCTCGCTGCCAATCAATGCGTTCCAATATATGTTTGAAGTAACCTCTAACATCATGCACATCCAACTTAGGATCATCTCCATGAGCAGCAATAATTAAGTACTTAGCCAAAGTTGTTTGCCCCTTACCCAAAAGGTGATTAGCAATCGTCAAAATTTCTTCTGGTTTGCGCTCTCTAAAGGGCATATAACGCTCACTCCCCACAGCCAACAACAGCGGATGTACTCCTGCTGCATCTACCGCATTGACCTGTAACAAGCCTGGAAATTCCTCAGGTGTCAAACTCTTAACCAACTCATGAATCAAATAGCCAAAGCTAGAATCCTCTGCTGGTGGTCGTCCTACTGCCGTAAAATGCCATATTGCATCCTTTCTATGGTAAACCTTATCAACTTCCATCACTGGAAAATCATGCGTCAAGCTATAATAACCTAAATGGTCTCCAAATGGCCCTTCTGGCTTCTTTTTATTCTTAACAACAGTACCTGTAATACAAAAATCTGCTTCAGCAGACAAAGTAAATCCATCCTGCTCAAAATATCTAAATCGACGTCCATTTAGCAAGCCTGCAAAAGTCAACTCAGACAACCCTTCAGGCAAGGGCATAATAGCCGAAAAAGCATGAGAAGGCGCTCCTCCTACAAAAATACTTACACGAAAAGGCTCTTCACTCTCATTATATTGGCTATGGTGCACTCCAATCCCTCGGTGCAACTGATAATGCAGCCCTATTTCCTTATTCTGAATATAATCGTTCCCAGATAGCTGAATTCGATACATTCCTACATTCGACTTCATGATATTGTTGTCGTTAGGAGCCATAGAAAAGACCTGCGGCAAGGTCACAAAAGCACCTCCATCCATAGGCCAAGCCTTCACTTGAGGCAACTGATCTATAGTTGTTTGACCATACAAAATAGGTTTTCGAAAACGAGCTTTCATTGGCAACCCTTTCAAGGCATGAAAAGGTGTTCCGATATAGCGTCCTGGTTTACGCAAAAAATTCATAGGATCAATCTTCAGCTCAATCACCTTTTGCATTTTGGCCATAGTATGGCGAAATAAGAGACGAGTTCGTTCAAAAGTACCATACAGATTGGATGCGGCCTGAAAAGGGCTTCCTTTCACATTCTCAAACAAAATAGCAGGTCCCTGTTGTTCGAACACCCGACGATGAATCTCTGCCATTTCCAAATCAGGATCAACCTCTGAAGATATTCTCAAAATCTGCCCATGGCGTTCCAAATCCAACAAACTATCTTTCAGACTCTTATAAGCCATTTTATTGTTTTTTTCTATTAAATATTAATATTTAGCGTCTGTGTTATACAGCTTTTATTTTCCCTCGAACAGGCCACCATATCAAACCTGCAACACAAGCATTAAGAACACAATCTGAAATATAATGATCTCCCATATATACAGTAGCCCAACAAATCCACAACCAATATACTCCTAATACTATTTTTAACAACAAGTTATTAGAATAGATGTTGACCAAAAGCAATACAAAAAAAGAAGTCAACACCAAATGTTCTGAGGGGAAACCCCAAGTTCCTACCCAAAAACCAAGATAATGCTCAGGAATATACAATTCCAACAAATCACGAGCTCCCAAGTATCGAGCAGGCTGTTCAATCACCCAACCAGTCTGTTTTATCAATAAATAGCTGACTATCAAATAACACACAATTGCCAACAATATCCAACTAAAAAGTTTTCGTTGTTTCCAAAACAATCCAAACATAACCAAAACAATCAGTGGATAATAACTAAAATAGCCAATTAAGGCTACCCAATCCATAAAAACACCCACTGTATAGGTTTGTAAACTCAATATCCAGTTAAGTTCTAGTTCCTTACCCAACAAAGGTAAAGGGACAACTGTTACAAGTGCAAATAACGATACCACTGCCAATAGCCACTGATAGAAATTCCTTCTATTTGTATTTGTACTAAACATATTGGTTATTTTATGGTTATCCATTAAATATATCCATATATACTCGATCTTCTTTCAATATTCTTTCAAAAAAATTACTTTTTAGATTCTAAATATCTGATTGGAAAGATATATCTTAGCCACGAAGATAAATACATTCATTAAATCATATCATCATGCTCAAACTATTCTTTACACTTACTAGTATTTTATTAACTTTTGTAGCTTCTGCTCAATATAATGCTGCTTGTAATGGTGCCCGTTACCAAGGCACTGCAGATTTTGCCAATGTAGACACTACTTTTGCAGTTTTATTTGGATCTGGGATTCCTAATGGAAGTACTACAGTCCAAAACCTATACATGGATATTTACGAACCTGCTGGAGATCTAGCAACAGAGCGTCCTCTTATTGTACTAGCATTTGGCGGAAGTTTCATAGGTGGCACACGCCAAGACATGTCTAGTTATTGCCAATATTATGCAAGAAGAGGTTATGTAGTTGCAACTATTGATTATCGCTTATATAAGGGTGCACTGATTCCTCTACCTAGTTCTAATACAATGACTGATGTTGTAATTAAAGCTGTTGGTGATATGAAAGCAGCAATTCGTTTTTTTAGAGAAGATATAGCTACCTCTAACACCTACAAGATTGATCCTAATTTTATTTTCGCAGGAGGTATATCAGCTGGAGCTATTGCTGCTTCTCATACAGCTTATGTTGATTCTACTGATAATATAGAAGCTTATGTGCGTACTATTATTGCAAATAATGGAGGCCATGTAGGAAATAGTAGTACAAACACTCAATATTCTTCTGAGGTAACTGGAGTGATCAACTTTTCGGGAGCATTACGTGATGCAACTTATATAGATGCTAATGATCCTCCATTGTTTAGTGTTCATGACGATGATGACCAAACGGTTCCTTATAGTGCTGGATGGGCCAAAGTTTTTGGGTTTAACATCATTGAGATGGAAGGTAGTGAAGCTATGAATGACACAGCTTTAGTCAAAAATGTTCAAACAGAGCTAATTACAATTCCTGCAAGTACTGGTCATGTTAGTTATTTCAATGCAACATGGCAGGATAGTGTACTAACAAGCTCTACAAGATTTTTGCATGACTTGATGTGTCCAGCAATCACTTCTACAGAGTTGGTTGAAGGTGCAGAAACCATTACAGCTGTAGCTTTCCCTAATCCTTCTTTTGGAGATATGACTATACAGTTGAGTGATGTACCTAGCGAATATGATGTAGCTGTATTTGATGCTACAGGACGTTTGGCTCATCAAGTAACGAATCTTTCTGATCAAGAAATTAACCTAAGTCGTCAGCAGTTTGCAACAGGTATGTACTTTGTTTCTATACAATTCCATGATTCTAAGGTCCGTCCAATACAAGAGAAAATTATATTTAGATAAAATCTAAATTAATCTTATTTTGAAAGCTCTACAAAACAAACTTGTAGGGCTTTTTTTTAATTCAACCTCTCTATTGAAAATGAAGAATTTTGTTTTACTCTTAACTTTTATGTTTGGGGGACAAGTTAGTTTCACACAAAACTCAAGTTGTAATAATACTCAACGTTATCGAAATACAGTGGATTTCCCAAACATCAATACTACTACTGCCATTCAATTTGGTTCAGGAACTACTGTCGGAGGAGTTTTTCAAAATCTCTTGATGGATATCTACCAACCTGTAGGAGATACTGCCTCTTCACGCCCACTAATCATTTTAGCTTTTGGAGGAGGATTCGTAAGTGGCAACCGCCAAAACATGTTAGATTTATGCCAATACTATACTAAACGAGGTTATGTAACCGCTTCCATTGATTATAGACTCTATGACATATTTGCAACACCTGATTCTACAATGATGGGAGAAGTAGTAATTAGAGCGATAAATGACATGAAAGCTGCTATACGATTTTTCAGAGAAGATGCTGCAACTAATAATATTTATAAAATTGATTCTAATTTCATTTTTGTTGGAGGAGAGTCTGCTGGTGCAATCATTGCTAACCATACAGCCTATATGGATTCTACAGATGCCCTAGAACCTTTTATTCTTAACGCAATTAATAACAACGGGGGTTACTTAGGAAACAGTAGCTCCAACACACAATATTCTACAAAAGTAGCTGGAGTACTTAACTTTTCAGGTTCTTTGCGTTCTGCTGCATATATAGATGCCAACAACCCTGCCCTATTTAGTGCTCATGATGATCAAGATGGTGATGTTCCTTATGGTGGTGGCTATTCTAATATAATTCCTTTATACACACAAGGTAGCAAACTGATGCATGATACTGCTATTTCAAATAATATACATTCTGAATTAATTACAATTCCTAATAGTACTGGACATATTAGTTATTTTAATACAACCGTTTGGAAAGACAGTGTTTTGAACAGTTCCACACAATTCATGCGTGATATTATTTGCTCTATTACTACAAGTACAACTAATATTCAAGAACAAAAAATTTCTACTATTACTTTCCCTAATCCATCTTTTGGAGATATGACTATCCAGTTGAGTGATGTTCCTTGTGAATATAATGTAGCTGTGTTTGACGCAACAGGACGTTTAGTTCATCAAGCAAACAATTTAGCAGATCAAGAAATTAATCTAAATGGCCAGCAATTTGCAAAAGGCATGTACTTTGTTTCTATACAATTCCATGATTCTAAAGTCCGTCCAATACAACAGAAAATTATATTTAGATAATATAAAAATAAGTCTTATTTTGAAAGCTCTACAAAACAAACTTGTAGGTTTTTTTTTAATTCAACCCCTCTATTGAAAATGAAGAATTTTGTTTTACTACTAACCTTTATCTTGAGTTTACAACTCAGCTATGCACAACACCCTACTTGTGATGGAACCCGTTATTTAGACACTGTTTTTACGACTGTAGATACTTTTATAGGCGTTCAATTTGGTATAAATACTACTATTGCGGGGGCTTCTGACACACTACTCATGGATATTTATCAACCTCAAGGTGATTTGGCTACAAATAGGCCATTAATCATATTGGCTTTTGGAGGTAGTTTTATATTAGGTGAGCGTCAAGATTTAGGAGAGCTTTGTTACAATTATGCTCGACAAGGTTATGTAGCCGCTACTATAGACTACAGACTCTATGATGGCCCATTATTCCCTATTCCTGATTCTACTGTTATAGCAGACGAAGTGATGAAGGCTGTTAGTGATATGAAAGCCTCTATACGCTTTTTTCGAGAAGATGCTGCAACTAGCAATTTATACAAAATAGATTCGAATATCATCTTTATAGGAGGAGGTTCTGCTGGTGCTGTTACTGCAGATCATGTAGCTTATTTAGATCCTAATGATAATATTCCTGCTTATGTGCAAACAGCTATTAACAACAATGGTGGTTTTCATGGCAATACCACTACTAACATTCAATATTCTACTGAAGTTAGTGGTGTACTCAATTTTTCGGGAGGTTTGCAACGCGCAGGTTGGATAAATAGTGGAGAAGCTCCTCTTTTTAGTGCTCATGATGACGGTGATGGTATAGTTCCTTATGAACAGGGATATGCTACCGCAGGGCCTTTTGACCTTATCTATATGGAAGGCAGTAAAATAATGCATGATAGTGCTTTAGTTGCAAATGTTCAAAGTCAATTGATTACAGTTCCGAATAGTACTGGACATGTAAGTTATCAGTCAGCAGGTAGCCCTTTCAGAGATAGTGTTTTTTTAGGCTCTTCTCAATTCATGCATGATATTATCTGTCCTACGATTACTAGTTTTGAGCCTATAGCTTCAGAAAATAATCCTTACACTGCCTTAGCTTATCCTAATCCATCTCAAGGTGATATGTATATACAAGTCAGTGAATTACCTTCTAATTATGCTTTAACTGCATTTGATCAAACAGGTCGCTTAGTTTATCAAAAAGAAAATATTAACCAACAAGAAACAGTACTTTACCAGCAAGATTTTGCAGCTGGACTATATTTTGTACGCATACAATTTGAGGATACTACTATACCTCCTATCACCACTAAAGTTATATTTCAGAAATAATGCGCATTCGAGAAATACGCCATAAAGAATTACAAGGTTATATAGACTCTAAAGAATACCAAGAATCTAAATATATCCCAATCAGTCAGCACCGTGCTGTTTCACACATCCACAACCCTAGAGCTGAGGCAGAAGACTTAGTTCTGGTCTTAGTCTATGATGATACAGAAGAAATGGTTGGCTATTTAGGAGTATTTCCTGATGAATTGCATTTTCGGGTTGGAATAGAACGAGCTGGTTGGTTAAGTTGTATGTGGGTCAACCCCAAAATGCGAGGCAAAGGTATTGCCAAAAAATTGATCAACACAGTGTTTAAAGCTTGGGACTATCGAATTTTGGTTACAGAATTCACACCTGCTGCCAAAGGGCTTTATGACAGAACAGAACAGTTCTTAGAGCTTGCTAAGCCTAAAGGTGTTCGAGGATATTTACAATTGAACTTATCTTATCTATTGCCCAAAAAAGATCTAAAATGGGAAAAATGGTCTCCGTTGTTGGCTATGTTTGATGGGATATTCAATTTTTTCAACAGTATTCGTTTATTAGGCTTTAGCCCTAAACCGCCTCGATTCAGTTATGTGGAGTCCATAGATAATGAGGCTATGCAGTTTATACAACAGTTCAAATCGCAGGAGTTGATGAATCGCCAAGCTACTGATTTAGCGTGGATGGTTCGCTACCCTTGGCTGATTAGTGCGCCTATCCCAGATTATAATGCTCAACGTTACCATTTTTCGGCTGTCGATCGTCGCTTTAATTTTTTGAATATAAAGGTTTTTGACAAAAAAAATCAGCTTATTGCTTTTCTCATTTTGACGGTACGTGGCGATAATCTAAAGGTCCCTTATGCTTATTTTAATGCCCTACATTCAGACACTGTTATGCAGGTTATTTATCAACATATGATAGATATGGATTTGGATATGGTTACTGTCTTTCACCCTAAATTGGTAGAACACCTAAAAGCGAATAAATCTCCATTTTTTCTAAAAAGAGATTTCCAACGACACTATATTATATCTAAGGTTTTTGAAGAACAATTGGCAGCTACTCCAACATTTGATATTCAGGATGGGGACGCTGATGCTGCATTTACTTAATAGGCCGTAATTTATGAGCAATCAGAAACATCAAATAAAGACACTTCAACTACTCATAAAAAGTGGCCTACAAAGCAATATTGAACTTGCTATTCAGCTTGCTAACCATTCAAAAATCGATATAGAAACACTTATTGCCCCTTGGACTCCTCTTATTGAAATACTCGAATTGAACTTAGAACATGATTCTTTAAGTGAATTACTTGTTCATCTAATCAATTCCAAATCACTATACCTTGCATTACCTAAGGGGGCTCCTGTACCTAAATCCATTATTCACTTACCTTTTGTTGAAGAACTTGATTTAGCCTGCAATGATTTAACTACTATACCAGAAGAGATATGCGAAATGACTCAACTCATTAGCCTTGAGCTTCATGAAAACAGCCTAAACTACCTTCCCAAAAACATCCATTTACTCACTAACCTAAAGTTTCTATATCTAATGAATAACCCTATTTTCTCAACAGAACTTGAGCGAATTAAAACTTTACTTCCTAATGTTTCCATTAAGCTATATTAAATGCCATAAACCTAAATTCATCGCATCCTAAAACAAAAAGCTCTAATCAACCTAAATGGTCAATTAGAGCTTTTTTATTACAATCGTTCTAAGAACGGCTATAGCTAATTCAAACTATCCTCTGTCACCTTTGTAACGTGGTGTACGGATTATAATTAAATCAGTTCCACCTTTTACAGATTTTACGTTCTTGATAGACTTGCTTGATAATTTCTTGATAGATTTCATCTTAATATTGATTTATAAAGTGTAAAAAAAATATTCTTAATGCTTGCTTATTATCTTAAGCACAATACAAATGCGTTAAGAACCCTTATAAGCATTTAAATTTATCCTCTGTCACCTTTGTAACGTGGTGCACGGATTACAATTAAATCAGTTCCACCTTTTACAGATTTTACATTCTTGATAGACTTGCCTGATAATTTCTTGATAGATTTCATCTTAATGTTTATTTATGAAGTGTAAAAAAAATATTCTTAATGCTTGCTTATTATCTTAAGCACAATACAAATGCGCTAAGAACCCTTATAAGCATTTAAATTTATCCTCTGTCACCTTTGTAACGTGGTGCACGGATTATAATTAAATCAGTTCCACCTTTTACAGATTTTACATTCTTGATAGACTTGCCTGATAATTTCTTGATAGATTTCATCTTAATGTTTATTTATGAAGTGTAAAAAAAATATTCTTGAGATTTGTTTTTTAAAGCACGAAAGCCTAATGTTTCCTCTTAAGTACAAGACAAATATAGGGCAACATTCTCTGAAAATCTTGTAAAATTGTTGAATGGCTCATTTGAGTATATGAATGGCCCATTTGATTAGCTGAATGGACATTTGAGTATATAAATAGCTAACTTACATGAATAAGCAATTAGTCATTTCCTCATACAAAGCTATTATATAAAGGCCTTCAGCTATTATTTTTCAATTTTCTCCATACATTGTTGTGGCGATTAATAAATTCTTCTCATTTTTGGGTGATTCTTAAACCCTAGAAGTTTTTTATGGCAAAATTTCCATTTTATAGACAGTTGGACATGATGGACTGTGGGCCTACCTGTCTGCGCATGATTGCTAAATATCATGGCAAGTCGGTTAGCTTGGAGCACCTCAGAAAGCATACCTATATGGATAGAGAAGGCGTTTCTCTACAAAGTATAGGTGAAGCTGCAGAAACTATAGGTTTCCAGACGATTGCTGTAATGTTAGATTACAACACACTCCTTAATGATGTTCCTCTACCCTGTATTGCTCACTGGAAACAAAACCATTTTATAGTTGTCTACAAAGTAACTAAAAAACATATTTGGGTTGCAGATCCTGCTAAGGAGCGTATAAAATACACTCGTCAAGAATTCGAAAAACATTGGGCAAGCACAGTCAATGCTGAAGGGCAAAAAGAAGGAATTCTTATGGCTCTAGAAGTTGGTGGAGATTTTGACCAGTCTTCTATAGAAGAACCTGCGGATAAAGCTAGCTTGTGGTTTCTTTGGAAGTATGCTAAAAAATACAAAAAACTATGGGTCCAAATGGGTTTAGGGCTCATTATTAGTACTATTGTTAATATTGCCTTTCCTTTTTTGACGCAAGCTATTGTAGACGTAGGAATCAACACCCAAAATCTAAACTTTATATATGTAGTCATTGCAGCTCAATTGATGCTATATTTTGCTCAAGTAAGTGCTCAAGTTATTCGAATGTGGATAATGCTCCATGTTACGACTCGTATCAATATATCCTTAGTTTCTGATTTCCTGATCAAACTGATGCGCTTACCTATTAGTTTTTTTGGGACTAAAATGACGGGAGATTTATTGCGCCGAATCAATGATCATATTCGTATTGATAATTTCTTGACCAACACCTTACTTTTAGCTGTTTTTTCTTCTGTCAACTTGGTTATTTTCACGATAGTGTTAGCTCTGTTCAATTTTAAAATATTTACGGTTTTCTTGATCGGAAGTATATTGTATGTTCTGTGGGTTTACTTCTTCATGAATCGACAACGCACTTTAGATTATCAATTGTTTGAACAACAAGCCAACGATCAAAATAAGATTATGGAGTTGATCAATGGCATGCAAGAAATCAAACTTCAAAACAGTGAACAACGTAAGCGGTGGGAATGGGAACGCATACAGGCTAAGCTGTTCAAAGTAAAAATGAGCTCTCTAAAAGTCCGCCAATATCAATTAATTGGTAGCGACTTTGTTAATGAGATAAAAAATATCACGATTACTCTAATTGCTGCACAAGCAGTATTGGATGGTAGTATTACCTTAGGTGCTATGTTGGCTATACAATATATAATAGGTCAAGCCAATGTTCCACTCAAAGATTTGCCAACCTACATGATGAGTACCCAAGAAGCTAAAATTAGTTTGGAGCGTCTAAACGAAATCCATACTATGGAAAATGAGGGCAGCAACCTAGATCAAGGCAGTGATTTAATGGTTGAGCAAGGTGATTTTGTGCTCAAAAACTTGTGGTTTCAGTATGGTGGGCCAACCTCTCCTGTTATCCTAAAAGATGTGAACCTAACAATCCCATCTGGTAAAGTAACAGCTATAGTTGGTACTAGTGGAAGTGGGAAGACTACCCTACTCAAACTGTTGCTTAAGTTCTATGAACCTACACGAGGTGAAATTCATATGAGTGATTTACAGTTGAGTAACGTCAATAATCGTTATTGGCGGGGTCGCTGTGGTTCTGTCATGCAAGATGGTTATATTTTTGAAGATACTATTGCCAAAAATATAGCGGTGAGTGATGAGCATGTTGATAAAGTTAAGTTGCTCAAAGCAGTCAAGATTGCCAATATCAAAACCTACATAGAAAGTTTGCCTTTAGGTTACAATACTAAAATAGGCAATTCTGGAGTTGGCCTAAGCCAAGGGCAACGTCAACGAATCCTGATAGCTCGTGCAGTTTACAAAAATCCTGATTTCTTGTTTTTTGATGAGGCTACCAATGCCCTAGATGCTAAGAATGAAAAGGCTATTGTTGAAAACTTAGATCGCTTTTTTGAAGGAAAAACAGTGATTGTGGTTGCTCATCGCCTAAGTACCGTAAAAAATGCTGATCAAATAGTAGTGATAGAACAAGGAGAAATATTAGAAGTAGGTTCTCATAAAGAACTAGCTGCAGCTAAAGGCGCTTACTTTAATTTAGTCAAGAATCAATTGGAACTAGGCGGCTAATTATGACAGGAAAGCCTTTTTTTAGCCTTTTCCTCCAAAATTGTCCATTCCTCAACTAAAACTGACCATTCCTCAATTCAATCTGCATTTTTCAAGTGGATAGTCTATATTCGCATAGAAATAAGACAACAATCATTCACAAAGTTAAACTTAAACATTATGAAAAAGTCGATTAAAGAATTATCAACAAAAGAAATCAAGAATATCAAAGCTATCAAAGGTGGTAATAACCTTGATGAGCTTATTATCAACTTAGGTGGTGCTGATGGCAAGAAAAAAGGAAGTGGTAGAGGATAAATCTTACCAAGATCCATTTAAGTAAGTAGTTTATTAAATCACTACTTGCCTAAACATGAGTCATCCCTTAAATAAAGAGATGACTCATTTTATTTTGAAAAAAGAAAAAGCCTTTCGAAATTTAGGTTATGACACCAAAAACGAAAGGCTCATGTATTATAAAAAGTATATTAAAGATAAAGAAGAAAGCT
>JAAEPD010000463.1 GCA_024222455.1 Aureispira sp. | reverse complement strand
CAAAGATGATTCTCATGTAGATGAGAAGCTAATCGATGAGAGAGTAGCACAACTCTGGGACGCTCATTCCATAGCAGTGAAGAAAGTGGACAAGGAGTTTATTCTCTCTCGTATAGCATCCCTCACAGGAGGGGTTGGTGTTATCTACGTAGGTGGGAACACAGACCTAGAACAAAAAGAACTGTTCGATAGAGTTGATGACGCAGTATGCGCAGTCCGTAGTGCCCTCGAGGAAGGCATACTCCCTGGGGCAGGACTGGCTTTATATCAAGAGGGTTTATTACTAAAAGGGTCAAAAAATAACTCAAAAAAAATCGCCAAGGCGATTTTAGGGGGGGCGCTGCTAGAGCCGCTTAAGCAGATACAAGAGAATGCAGGGATACAGAACAGTAGAGTGTATAACGAGAAGAACATAGGTCTGGATGTAAAGAGCGGGAAGGAAGGTGACTTAATAGAGCTTGGAATTATAGACCCTATGAAAGTAACTAAGCAGGCACTACAAAATGCTGTGAGTGTTGCAGTAACAATACTATCTACTAATGCGATTGTAACAATGGCAAGAACTTATGAGGCTAGTTAAGTTTACACTTATTTGGATAAGCCAAAACTTAGCCATACCTTTTTGGATTGTAGGGCACGTTCATTTATCAATACATTCATTTCATGACCTGGTAGAGATAGCATCGTCAGTAGGGATGAATTTACTTGTAGCGGTTGGGTTTGTTCTTGATTATAAAAATAGCAAATGAAAAAAATTTTAGATTACATCATACTTACCATGTTAATACTTCTGTTTTTTACGGCAGCTTCTTGTGCCAAGGATGACGATAGGTGTATTACATACAAAGTAGACCAATATCAAAAGGAGGATATAGTATGCGTTGATGGAATCTGTGAAGTAACATACATAACTGAAATATTTTGTTCGTATTATGAAGCCAATAGGTAAGAATATAATTATTAAAACAATTGATGAAGAGATTAAAACTTCATCAGGACTTCTTCTAAGTTCAGAAGATGCCAACCAACTAAGATACAAAAAAGGAGTGATAATAAAATCAGGTACAGAAGTGTCTAATTTAGATGAGGGAGACTTTATCTTTTACGACAAACGTTCTGGTTACTCTATGATAATAAACGATGAACCTTTTACAATTATTCAGGAGAAAGACGTCGTTGTTGTCTTATAGTAGAGTTCATCTCTATAATCATCTTCTTGTAAACCTTGTCTGAAAACTTTACATTCTTTGCAAAGATTGGGTTGTTACTCATGTCTGTAGGTATTTCTTCCCCGCTAAGCTTTTTATAGATACCGCTAATAACTCTTTGGGTTTTAAACGTAAGGCCGTACAGTGTTTTAAATTTTTTACGCCTACGGCGAAACACTTCAATCCAACCATCTCTGAGTAGTCTATCAAACCTATCTTCATCCCATGAGAGCAGGTTGTCAAACTCTTCAAACTTTTCTTTGGAAAATATATCTTCACTGTAAAGAAACAGCAGCATATCTAGGTCACCGGTAGTTAAACCATACTTTTGTTTGATAAAGTATCGGATGACTCGCCAATATTTTAAGCAGTCATTAACTTTTAATTTCATTATATTAGATTTCTTATCTTTGTAAAAATAACAATATTATGCCAAAAGGAATAAGACCTAGTAAAAAAAACAATTCCAAGTCAGTAGGAATCCGTAAAATGGATAATTACGACTCAGTAGGATTTCGTAACTCAGCAATTAAAAGAATTAATTCAACTCCTGGGGATGTAGAGATTTACAACCCTTCGACAGGTATATCTAAATTGGTATACGCACCAAAGGGTTCGAGAGAAGAAAAAATTCTTCATGCTACTTTGAAAACAAAAAATCCAATGGATAAAAAATAATGGAGAAGAGTTCTTTAAATAAAAACAAATACAATTACACGTGTTCAAAGGGTAACACGAAAGACTACCCTAATATGTTAATCTATAAAAAAACAAATTATGCCAACAGTAGGAAGTAAAAAGTTTAGTTACACAAAAAAAGGAAAAGCAGCTGCAAAAAAGCATGCAAAAAAAACTGGTAAAAAAGTTAAGTCTAAGTATTAATGGCGAAGAAAAAAACAGGACGTAAGAATAAAATTTGTTCAGCAGGTATTGCTTGGGCAAAAAGAACGTTTGATACGTACCCGTCTGCCTATGCAAATATGGCAGCCAGTAAATATTGTAAAGACCCTAATTATGCAAAAAAAAGTAAGAAATGAGTAAGATGAATAAAAAACACCGTAAAGGTAAAAAAACAAAATTTGGCATGCTAAGTGTAAAAGCGGGTTTAGATAACAATCCAGGAGTCACTTACGCAGATAAGATTGCGGGGGCTAAAATGAAAAAGTAATGGGTGAGCTTAAAAAATGGAGAGACCAGAAATGGGTACGCATTGGCTCGGATGGAAAAATAAAAGGGCCGTGTGGAACAAGCAAGGATAAAAAAAATCCTGATAGATGTTTGCCGCTAGCTAAAGCAAGAAGTCTTTCTAAAAGACAACTAGCAGCTACAGCTCGTAAAAAAAAGAAAGCGGGAGCTAAAGGAAAAACAGTAGTATCAAATACAAAAGCAGCAAAAGTTAGAAACGCATAATGGCAACACCAAGGAAAGGAAAAGCAAGAGTAAAAATTACTTCAACAGGAAAAAAAGTAAGCTATGGTCAAGCAGGTAAAGCTAAAGGCGGTGGGCCTAGAGTTAGACCAGGTACATCTAAAGGTGATAGCTACTGTGCTAGAAGTCTAGGTATTAAAAAACGCCTTAGCAAAAAACAACAAAACAATCCCAACACACCAAACAACTTATCAAGAAAGCGCTGGAAATGTGTTGGTGCTAAGTCAAAAAAATAGACAATGAAAATATTAGTATCTTTGTATTTATAAAATTTTTATACAATGAAAAAACAAGGATACAATTCAAGAGATGACGAAGCAATTGCAGCTCGTAACGGCAAGAAAAAACAATCTTTAAAAGACAGAAGAAATGAGTCTAAAGGGATGTACAAGTATTATGGAGAACACCCATACTCAGCTGATTCAAACATGAAATAATATGAAAAAACTAGGAGCATGGCTTATTAAAACTTCTCACGATATCGCAAGATGGTGGGGAAATCTTACACATAATTTTAAATGTGGATGGAATAAGATTATATTTGCAATATCATTTAAGATGAAAGATTGTAAAAACGAAAAATGTATATGTATAAAATGAAGTCAAGAGGACTGGGAGATGATATAGAAAAGTTTACTAAGTTTACAGGGATTAAAAAAGCTGTAGATATAGTAGCGGAAAAATTAAACAAAGATTGCGGGTGCAGTGAAAGACGAGATGGTCTTAACAGAATGTTCCCTTATAAAAAATAAATTATGGCATACCAAAAATTACAAGCAGGGAAAGCATGGTCAGTTAACACATCTGATAATACAGACATTCCTGACACAGGAACTGCAGGTCCAACAGGAACTACAACTTCTGGAAGCGCAACACAACTAATAGATTCTAACGCTACGTTTTTAACTAGCGGGGTGCATCTAAATATGATTATTGTTAATACAACTGACAACACGCAAGCAGTAGTAATTGGTATTGAAGATGATAATACACTTACTGTCTCTGCAAACATATTTGCAGCAAGTGGAAAAGCTTATGAGATTTATGGTGGTAATCAAGAAGGCGCTGTCCTTTACATAGGAACAGCAGGTAATTTAAAAGTAACAACAGTTGCTGGTGATGAGGTAACATTCCAAGGAATTAACACGGGGGCATTTTTCCCTGTACAAGTTAAAAAGGTATGGGCTACTGGAACATCAGCATCTAATATAATAGCTCTTTGGTAGTATGTCTTTAATTATTGCCATAGGAAATTTTATAGGAACAAACCAAGGTTCAGTAAATCCACCTTATGGAGGAGAAGATGTAGTAACGGAAATAGGAATACAAATGGTAAGTGAACTAGGAAGTCAAGACATAATAACAGAACAAGCACCTTAATTAAAATAAAATGGCAGTAAAATTTTCACAATTTACAACAGGTTCTTCTCTAGCGGATATAGATTATTTCGTTGGGTATAAAGGAACTGACAATATACAAGTAGCAAAATCTTTGCTATCTGGAACTACATATACGATAGATGTCCCAGCAGCAACTACAAACATAAACTTAGCAGGTAGTGATTCTACGAATGATGCGATTACTCTGACAGGTGGTCAAAACATTACTTTATCAAGAACGAGTGCTAATGAAATAAATATAGCTACCACAACTTTAGGGGATACATATACCATAAATGCGGGCGCAAAAGTTGGAAGTAGTGTTCCTTTACAATTAGATGCAGCAGCTGGAACTGATTCAGCAGTTAGTCTTACAGAAGGTGCAGGAATTACTTTAACACAAACATCAGCAACAGAAATTACAGTTGCAGCTACTGCTACAGGAACTTCAGTTGTTAAAGACCAGTTTACAGGAAACAACTCAACAACAGCTTTTACATTATCAGTAACGCCAACGGCGGCTGCTAATCTGAACATATTTATAAGCGGTGTATATCAAAACTCCAAAGATTCTGGGGGAACGGCAAATTATACAGTTGCAGGAACGACATTGACTTTCGCAACAGCGCCACCGACAACCGCAGCAAATGGAATAGAAGTAGTAATAACACAATAACGTTT
>JAAEPD010000462.1 GCA_024222455.1 Aureispira sp. | reverse complement strand
TCGAATTTGTCGAAACTGTGAGGTGTACCATGCCATGCTTCTATTAACTTTTTACCGCCTTTAGTTATTACACCTGCCTGAGTGTCTTGACCTTCATCTTGGCTGTAAGCATAGTCAGCTCCTTTAAGTACGCCTAAACCTGCGGCACTAGCTAGTAGGTTTTTAGAGTCTGGATCTTTGAATTGAGCGTTAGTAGAGCGAATGTTTTTAGGATCTGTTACTAAGTATTCTTTCCCTGTATATGAGTTACCTACTTCTTTAGGTTTTTTTAGGTATGCTTCAACAATCCTTGACTTTTCATCTGTTGCACCGTCTACATCCATCGCATATTCTTCAGCAGTTCTTTTGTCTTTAGTAAAATAAACGCCTTTTTCATTGCCTAACGCGCCTCTAGGCTGCATTGGTTCAAACTCATTGAACTCTCGCCTTGTACCATGATAATAAGTTTGTGACGTGTCAAAACCTTGCTCCTCAGCACGTTTCAACCTTACTTTATTGTTAATAGCCTGCTCTATTTGAGTGTCAGACATAGACTTTGGAAACCTTACTTTTTGTCCATCAATGACAAAATGAATAAAGTCACCTATAACTTGGCCTGTTTTACCAAATACTCCCACTAGTGGACACCTTCAAAATTA
>JAAEPD010000461.1 GCA_024222455.1 Aureispira sp. | reverse complement strand
TATGAATGTTTGGTGTCCAAGAACAGGAAATCGACACCGAAAAACTTCGATGCCGATTTACCGCCTTAGAAAAGCCATTCATTTTGCCCTTACATTTCTATTCTGCAAATGTGCTTTAGAAAATTCGGGATGACTTATGTTAATATATTTAGTCTGAACTATGATTACATCATACCAGGCATACCTCCAGGCATTCCACCAGGCATTCCAGCTCCACCACCTTCTTCAGGAACGTCACTGATTACACACTCTGTAGTCAATACCATACCTGCAATAGAAGCAGCGTTCTCTAAAGCTACACGAGTAACTTTAGTAGGATCAATAACACCAGCAGCTTTCAAGTCTTCATAAACTTCTGTGCGAGCATTGAACCCGTAAGAACCTTCACTTTCTTTTACTTTCATTACCACTACAGAACCTTCTAACCCTGTATTGTTAACGATTGTACGCAAAGGCAACTCTAATGAAGAACGTACGATAGCAATACCTGTAGTCTCATCAGAATTAAGTCCTTCTAAACCTTCGATAGCATCAATACCACGTACTAATGCAACACCACCACCAGGTACGATACCTTCTTCGATAGCTGCACGAGTAGCATGCAATGCATCATCTACACGGTCTTTCTTCTCTTTCATTTCTACTTCAGTAGGAGCTCCTACATACAATACAGCTACACCACCAGCTAACTTAGCTAAACGCTCTTGTAATTTTTCTTTATCGTAATCAGAAGTAGAGTTTTCTATTTGTTGCTTGATCAAGTTGATACGAGTGCTTACAGCTTCTTCGCTACCATTACCGTTTACAATGATCGTATTATCTTTGTCGATAGTTACACGCTCACAAGAACCTAAGTCTGTAAGTTCTACACTTTCTAAGCTACGACCAGTTTCTTCAGAGATAACTACACCACCTGTCAAGGTAGCAATATCTTCTAACATTGCTTTGCGACGATCACCAAAACCAGGAGCTTTAACAGCAGCTACTTTCAATCCTAAACGGATACGATTTACTACTAATGTGCTCAATGCTTGACCTTCTACATCTTCAGCAATAATTACTAATGGACGACCTGCGCCATGTGCTTTTTCTAATACAGGAACGATTGCTTGAATGTTAGCAACTTTTTTATCGTGAATCAATACTAAAGGATTTTCGAAATCCGCTTGCATTGTTTCTGGGTTAGTTACGAAGTAAGGAGATAAGTATCCTCTATCGAACTGCATACCAATTACTTCTTCTACATAAGTCTCACGACCTTTAGCTTCCTCTACAGTGATTACACCATTAGTAGAAACAGCTTCCATAGCTTTAGCAATCAACTCACCAATTTCTGCATCGTTGTTAGCAGAGATTGTAGCAATTTGCTCGATTTTTTCAAAATCATCACCTACTAATTCAGAAGTTTCTTTCAAGTAAGCAACAACTTTTGTTACAGCTTTGTCGATACCACGCTTCAAATCCATTGGATTAGCACCAGCAGCTACACTTTTCAAACCAGCATTAACGATAGCTTGAGCCAATACTGTAGCAGTAGTAGTACCGTCACCTGCCAAGTCAGCAGTTCTAGAAGCTACTTCTTTAGCCATTTGAGCACCCATGTTTTCGATAGCATCTTCTAGCTCAATCTCTTTTGCTACAGAAACACCATCTTTAGTAATAGCAGGAGCACCAAAACTTTTTTGAATAACAACGTTGCGACCTTTAGGTCCTAGAGTTACTTTTACAGCATCTGCTAATGCATTGATACCATCTCTCAATTTTTTGCGCGCTTCTGCATCGAAGCTAATATTCTTAGCCATTTTATATTTAATTTTTAATTTTTACAATAAGATTTGTTATAAAACTAAAGACTACTGTTTAGTCTTAATAGCAGTCCCCATTTCTAATAAAATTAGAAACCTAAGGTTAGTCTAAAATCAACAAGACATCGTCTTCTTTCATGATTAGATAGTCATTGCCTTCATGAGCAATCTCTTGTCCTGCATATTTTCCATATAATACAACATCACCTACTTTTACAGTCATAGCATTGCCATCTTTACCAGGTCCAACAGCTACTACTTCGCCACGTTGTGGTTTTTCTTTTGCTGTATCAGGCACAATAATTCCACCTAATGTTTTTTCTTCTGCTGGTGCAGGTTGGATTACAACTCTATCGTTGATCGGTCTCATAATACTTTTCAGTTTTTATGTTTATAACAAGAAATAATGTTTTTTAATAAAATCAGTAGTTAGAAAACTTGTTACTGATACCTGCACATTATCATATCTTGTACCAAGCAGTTTTTTTATGTCATTTTTGCAGTTTGTCAGACAGTTTGAACATTACTACTTTCAATAGCGTCTATTTTGTCAGTATTATCGATTTTTTCAGAATATCTACAGCTTGTTCCAATTCCTTTTCATTCATAGAAGCAAACCCTAAACGAGTTGCATTAGCATTGGGTGCATAATTTTGTCCATCCGAAAAGTACAAGCCTTTTTTTAATGCTTTTTGAGCTGTTTTTATCAAATCAATGCTCTTGTCAAATCTAGCCCAAATTGCCATTCCTCCTTCTGGTTTATCAAAAGAGATTTGGCTACCTAAGCTTGCCTTCAAACAACTACACAAAACATCTCTGCGCTCTTGATAAATACCTAGCGACTTTCGAATATGTCTTTGAATTTCTCCTAACTGAAACAATTCAGCTATAGCTTTTTCTAAAATAGAATCGCCCTGACGATCAATTATTCTCCTAAAACGCCCCATTTGCTCAATCACCTCCTTAGCTGCTACCACAAAGCCTACTCGAAATGCAGGTGCTAAGACCTTACTCAAAGAGCCTACATAAACTACCTGTTGCAATCTATCTATACTAGCCAGTGGCAATATTGGGTTTCGGCGATAATGAAAATCATAATCGTAATCATCCTCTAGAATAGCAAACTGATGTTTTCTGGCTAGCTCCAAAAGCTCTAATCTTCGTTCTGCACTTAAGGTAGCTGTAGTTGGGTGATGGTGGTGAGAAGCTATATAAATAGCCTTTATTTTTGTGTTCTCACATAATTTGCTCAACTCTGCTACTACTATTCCATCCTGATCTACTGGTATTGGATATAAGTTTGCGCCTAAATGCCGAAACATCATATTGACAGTACTATAACTCGTTTGACCAACAGCAATGTTATCCCCTCTTTCTACTAAGGTCTGGATCGCTAAATATAAGCCCATAATGCTCCCTCTCGAAATCATTATATTATCTATAGACAAATTGATACCTCTAGTCTCTTGTAGATATTTTGCGAGTTCTTTTCTCAAGGCTAATGCTCCAAAAGTATCTTGATAGTCTAAGGCTGATAGTGCCCATTTTCGATTTAATAAACTTCGGTAAGTTCTGCCTAAAGCCTTTAGTGGAGCCAAACGGACATCAGGTACTCCATCATCCAACCTAAATTGATGTGTGGGTAGTCCTTTAGGTAAATCCAAGAGGGAATGCTGTACAAATTTATAATTAGGTGTGTGGAAACTAGATTCATCTGCTAATCCCAAAGCTTGTGGATTAATTTTAGGCATATTGGTATGTACATAAACCCCTTTTTGTGCTTGAATGTTAACCCAACCTTGTGCTTCCAGCTCTTCATAGGCTGTAGTAATAGTATTGCGATGTACCATTAGCAGCTCTGCTAACTTTCTAGAACTTGGCAGACGATTGTCGGCATGAAGTTGACCTGATTTAATCAATTGAATAAATCCATCTACCACTTGTAAGTATATCGCTTGTCGACTATTTCTATCTATAACAATAAGATTTTTGTATGGCAACATAACTGGACTATCTATTATTAATAAACTGGATCATTTTAATAGTCCAACTTAAGCATATATTTGTGTTGTTCCAATTAATTGTATGTGTATTTATAGCTCTATCAAGCTAAAAACAGCAGTGAACTTTTCTAAAAAATGGGTCATTGGCGTTTATAGACTTTGATTATCATTTTTTTTAGAAAAACTTCACGTACTAATTCCAATCATTAAATAATATTCTAATGGAAAATAATCCCTTAAAAACTGAACGCACAAAGGTTAAGCGTGTACCTAAAAGAGGATTATATGATGCTCAATCTATATTTGATATATTGGATAGTGCATCCATTTGCCATTTGGCCTTCAACTATCAAGGGCAAGCTTATGCTATGCCTATTCTCTATGGGAGGGATAAGAATTTCCTGTATTTGCATGGAGCAACTACAAGTCGTATGCTAACCACTATTGTCAATAATTCTGCTTGTCTTACTGTTACGCTAATAGATGGTTTAGTCTTGGCTCGTTCAGCTTTTCATCACTCCATGAATTATCGTTCAGTGGTACTTCTAGGCTGCCCTCAATTAGTCGAATCTGAAGAAGAAAAATTATTGGGATTAAAAGCTATTTCAGAACATTTAATCAAAGGTAGATGGGATGAAGTAAGAGCACCCAATGCTAAAGAAATGAAGGCAACTAGTGTCCTGAAATTTCCGATAGAGGAAGGTTCAGCAAAGGTTAGAGCAGAAGGCGTAAAAGATGAACGAGCTGATTATCAATTAGATATTTGGGCAGGTATTATTCCTGTAGCATTAAATGCAAGCACTCCAATTCCTGATGAACAATTATCAGCAGACATTCCGATTCCTAATAGTGTCAAGAACTATATGTTATGAGGAATTTAAGCTATTGTTAAAACGATTTACTTATTACACATTTATAATATAAATATATTACTATAAGTACTGATTCAAAATAAATAATAAGTTATATTTGCTTTCCAAAAGCAAAATAAATGGGAAGGAAAGTAAAAAAAATAG
>JAAEPD010000460.1 GCA_024222455.1 Aureispira sp. | reverse complement strand
CTATTATACAGATTGCGCGTAATGTGTCAACAACTAATTACATATTAAACCTTAATTGTTGTTGATGCGCCTCTAGTCGCTCTTTCCCTGCCTTGAAGTAGTCCTCGTCTAGCTCAATTATAGTCATGTCATAGTTCAGGTTATGACAAGCAATAGCACTACTCATTGAGCCGCCATGTGTATCTAGTATTCTATCGCCTTCTTTTGCGTAGTTAGTTAATAGCCATTCGTAGAGTTTGATAGGCTTCTGGGTTGGATGGATTAGCTCGCACCCCCTGCCTATTTCGCATCTATTAATAACTACACTTCTTAATGCCTTATTGAAACTTGAATAAGCTAACTCTCCATCACTCATCGTTAACTTTTGTCCTTTGTCCCAAAAAACCCACCCCATTGATGGTGTTAAATATTGAGGATAATAGTTTCCTCCCCATATAATTTGGTTTTCACTTACTCTTTTAAGGTTATTAAAATAATCTTTTTTTGGCGAATTAGCGTCCCATTTCTTTTTTTTATATAGCTTCCAATTTTTCCCCGTCTCGCCTCCATCTCTACCTATTCCATAAGGCGGATCAACAATTGCAAGCTGAAAAGCATTATCGTCACACTCTTTCAGATAATCCATGCAATCCATGTTTAGTAGTTCTATCATTCTTTGTACTCCATATTCATTGAATTTCTTTTCTACATGTTGGACAAGTTGGGAATTTATCCATTCTCATGCGACCGTTCTTTGCCCGCCGAGACATAGACACCTCCCCAACACATCGCTCGCACAACCTCATCTACTGTGAATGGAAAAGCTGTATTACGAGATCATGTTGGTG
>JAAEPD010000459.1 GCA_024222455.1 Aureispira sp. | reverse complement strand
TTCATAGAAATTTTTCAGCGCTTTCAGAGCTCTTAATTCAGGCCACTTTTCCTCTGCTATTTTTATGAAATCTTTCTTCTCCATAATTGATTTTTTTCAACAAGTTAGCCTTTCCTTCCGAAACTTTGAAATACACCCTCTAGTTTTTGAAGCTTCCCTATACTATTAGGCAGTGTTCTTATATCACTTTGGGTAAGTGATAGATGATTAAGATTTTCTAAATCTCCAATATTTTCAGGCAAGGCTGTGATTCTTGTGTCGTCCAAATATATTGAATTAAGTTGCTTGCACTTCGAAATGTTTTCAGGTAGTGCTGTTATGGGGCTTTTAGATAGATAAAGTTTTTGTAGATTTTGCAAATCCCCTATACTTTCGGGAAGCGTTTCTAGAGGGGTTTCGTAAGCATGTAGGTTTTCTAATTTAGCGAGTTTTCCAATACTTTCAGGAAGCGTTTTTATACTACTCTGACTAATGCTTAAATAACGTAAATTGCTAAGGCCACTAATCTCTGTAGGGATAGCTGAAATCTGGGTGCGGTCAAGATATAAATATGTAAGATTTGTGAGCTTTCCAATACTAGAAGGAATTTCTTTTAGAGGATTCCTATTTAGCATAAGTCGTTTCATCTTGCTAAGCTTGCCAATACTTTTAGGGATAGCGATTAAGCTATTGTTATTTAAATGAAGCTCTTCTAAGTTGCTTAAATTACCAATTGTTTCTGGAAGTTTGGTAAGTAAATTATTAGAAAGATGAAGCTGTTTTAGGTTGGATAGTTGTTGAAAGAAATTAGGTAATTCTATTAGATTGCTATACGATAGTTCTAGCACTTCTAAATTCAGCAACTGACCGATTTCTTCAGGCAATGTTTCTGCTTCATATCCATATAAGTCTAGGTACTTTAATTTAGGAAGTTTACATATTGCTTTTACACTTTCTTTCGCTGTCTTTGCAGTCAATCCACCTAAGTTTAGTTTTTCTAAGTTTTTTAGTTTTGATATTTTAGAGTCAACTTGCTCTATTGCACCATTGATGAAATCAAGTGTTTTTAGTTGTTTTAGTTTTAGTACGCCATCAGGAATTTTTGAAAACTTGTTTCTTTCTCCTTCTTTGGCTGTGCCTAAATAAAGCTCTTCTAGTTTTTGAAGTTGACCAATCTCTTTAGGTAAATCTGTTAATCCTGTGCTACTCAGCTCTAGTATTCGTAAGTTTTTTAACTCACAAATAGCTAAGGGAAGTTCATCTAAATGTGTATAGGTAAACGCCATTTGTTCTAAGCTTTGGAGTTTGCTTAATGCATCAGGAAGAACTAAGGCATTATCACCCGTATAAGCGGTAGAGTTATAATACAAAAAATCAAGTTGTTTGAGTTGCTTGAAGGATTGTAGTTGATCGATTATGGTGCTTACATCTAGATTGGGATTATCTGCTAAAGTTAGTATTTGCAATTGTTGATTGAATGCCAATAGCTCTTTAGGTAATTGTTTGAATAGTTCTCCAGAAACGTGCAAAGACTGTAGGTTTTTGAACTTTTTGAGTTCTGACCAATCATAACCCTTTTTATGTAGCATTAGACTGTATACTTTGTCTGCATTAGCCAAGGCTTTTTTGTAACTATAGGAAGCTTTTTCCTTTTTGAGTGCTTCGAAAGAGAGTAGCTTACTATTTTGAGCAAAAACTATATTTAAAGGCAAAAAGAGTAAAAGAAATAGAACTAAATTCTTCATAGGATGCAAATATTAATAAGGGGCTAATTTGTTTAGGATTGTTGGACTTATAGTCAAAAAGGATAGAACAAAAATAACTAAAAACAGGAGGAATAGCAATGCCTAAACAAAAAAACGGACTCCATACTGAACAAGTGCATGGAAGTCCGTTTCTCTTTAAAACAAGAACTCAGTTCTCTGAAAATTGGGGTGTTATTATTTTTCGGTTGTTGTACCTAACAACTTTGCAGTTTTTATCATTTGTATAAATTCAGTTCTATAACCTTCTTTGTCTGTACCTTTTCCACTTTCTGCAAGAGTTAGAGCTAAATCGTAAGTAGATTTAGCTTTATATTCAGAATCTCTCAAGATCATACCTAAAGCTGCTACAGATGCTGAAAATTGGAAGTTTTCAGAAGTTTCCTCCCAAGAAGGAGAAGCACCTTTTGCCAAAACTTGCTCTAAGAGTGTACTCTTGTCAGATGTTGGTGGTTTATAGCGAAATTTCACAGTCATCAAGTCATTAGAGTTGCTTGTTACTGTTGTTTTTTGATATTTTAGATCGCTAGCACTAGCTATTTCTTGCGAAGATTTGGAGCCTACTGGAATAATCTCATAAATAGCGGTAACTGTATGGCCTGCACCCAATTCTCCTGCATCTTTAGTATCATCATCAAAATCTTCTTTGGCCAACATGCGGTTTTCGTAGCCAATTAGGCGGTAAGCCTTTACTAAATTAGGGTTGAATTCAATCTGAAGTTTTACATCTTTAGCGATGGTAAACATATTTGCACGCATCTCTTTTACAAATACTTTTTCTGCTTCACGGATATTATCAATATAGAAATAGTTACCATTTCCAGCATTACTAATTTGCTCCATACGACCATCTTTATAGTTGCCCATCCCAAATCCACAAATCGTTAGATATATATCATCTTTACGCTTTTCTTCTATCAATTCTACTAGCGCATCTGTAGAAGAAGTGCCTACATTAAAATCGCCATCAGTTGCCAAAATTACACGATTATTTCCATCTTTTTTGAGGTTTTCTTTAGCTACTTGATACGCTAGCTGAATACCCTGTCCTCCTGCTGTAGAACCACCTGCATTAACTTGATCTAAGGCCGCTAAAATCGTTGATTTTTGACTAGCTGGAGTAGATGGTAAGACTAGACCTGCTGCACCAGCATAAGCTACTATAGCTACATTGTCTTTGTCATCTAATTGATCTAATAATAAGGTTAATGCTTTTTTGAGTAAAGGTAGTTTGTTTTGATTGCTCATAGAACCAGAAGCATCTATTAGGAATACTAAATTGGAAGGTTTTAGATTGTCATAATCTAGATTTTTGCCTTGCAACCCTATATGAACCAATTGATGGTCATTATTCCAAGGGGCTTGACCAATTTCAGTAGTAATCGAAAATGGGTGTGCACCTGTTGGTTGAGGATAGTCATAAGTGAAATAATTGATCATTTCCTCTATCCGTACAGCACCTTTGGGTGGTAATTGACTCATTTCTATGTATCTCCTTACATTGCTGTAAGCAGCATTATCCACATCTATAGAGAAAGTAGATAATGGATTTTCTTTCGAACTTTTGAAAGGGTTATCTTTTATTTCGTCATACTCTTCTGTATTCTGCCCTGGAGTCACTATGTCGCCAGGAGGAACTTCCTCTTCTTCAACAGAATATTCATAGTCCTCTAAGGCCATTTCATTCTTTTCTGTGGTTCTATTTTTTGTGCTTAGGTGCCTAGCAGAAGGCTGTTCTTCAGGTATATCGACAGCAGAAGTGTTTTCTCCTCCCTGATAACTAGAGTTACAGGCGCTAAAGAACAGCCCTAAAACTAGAATTGAAAATATAATCAATAGTTTGTGCATGGTTGTGCGATTTGTTTAGGTTAAAAATATTAAGGTGATTTTGGTTAGTATCTATTAGGATGTTATTATATGTAATAATGGTGTATATACTCAAAAAAAAAGGACACCTAAAAG
>JAAEPD010000458.1 GCA_024222455.1 Aureispira sp. | reverse complement strand
TTAAAGGGCTTCAAAAACTGCATAGTTACGAATCTATCTTACGCTTCTTTAAGGAACAAAACCTCTCCCCAGAGGAGATTCAAACTTTATTTAAAACTATTAAATGACTTTTCCGAAGTTTTCAAGAATATTAGAAACATGATGAGTAGTATCATAAGAGTTCAAGTAGTTGGTTATGACCAAATTGGAGGAGCCGTAAATGAGGATGTTAATGCTACTGTTACGTTCAAAAAGAATGAAGAAGGTTATTGGGCTTTAGAAAACACCCAACTAGCTAACTATAGTGTTGGTTTGATTAAGAACATTGACTTAGTTGTTGTATGTAATCATGGAAATGGAACTGGTGCAGACCTACTTGTTAACTGGTCTGTAGAATATGCTCCATTCAAGATAACTACAGGACGATCTCATTCTACTAACTTTAATGAAAATCATGAGTCTTCAGTTGAACGTGGTTCTGAACATGAAAATGGCCAAGACCTAAGTATAAGTGCTCAAGGAGGTTTCACTATCGGGGGGGACTCGTGGGGCGGTGATATGGGCATGCAAACTGAAGTTGGTACAAGCTTTAATCGTAGAAATCAACGAAACACTAACCGACAACATGGTCGAAATATAGGTAGAGATTTAGGAAGCGATTCAAGCAGACAAGTAGAACAAGAGCGTGTTGTCACTGCTGCTGGAACTATAGAATTCCGAGTAACAAATGATGGCAATGGATTAAAACTTCAATATGATGGTGGTTCCTACTCTGAAGAAAAGCTAGTCAATGGTCATAAAACTATAGTTTTAATTGACTGTAAACATTTAGTAGATAATTTCAGATAATCCTAAAGCAGTCCTAAGGGGCTGCCCTTTTCCCTTTTTTTTTAAAAAAAAAACAAAAACTGTTTACGTTTCTAAAGTAGGGGTACTAAGACTTGTAAGCAATCAAAAATCAAGTTTTTCCAAAACAAAATCAAAAATAAATCATGAAAATCACAACAGTGGTAATGACAGTGCTATGCCTAATGCTAAGCAACCTAAGTTCTGCTCAAAAACTAAAAACCTATGACTATGCAGATGGAGATTTCAGCATAGACTTCCCAGCAGCACCAAAGACTCAAGTAGATAAAGATCGAGTTATTCTGACAGCAGTAGAAAAGAAAACTAATACCATTTATCAAGTTATCTATTATACCAAAAAATACGATGTTAGTAATGCTAAAGATTGGTACGACAATGCCATTTTGCCTTATGGTAAAGAAGATGGAAGTCGTAAAGACCTAAGCAACCAAGACTTAAAAGGAAAAGCAGCTAAAGCAAGTTCTAATGGTTACAACTTCAAGATACAAGTATGGTTAGGGCGCAATCATTGTTGGGTATTTGCTGTAGCCAATGCAGGCAAATATCCTTCTGAGACTGTAGCTAACACTTATTTTGAGAGTTTCAAACCCAAAGGTAAAGCAACTACTAACAGTTCTTCTACAGCAACTACTACCACTAGTAATGCAACCCCTGACTTTGATTTGGGCAGTTACTTTAAGAGTAAATCCTTTCCACATATAAGTAACATTAACTCTGCCAATGTATGGGATGATTATTCACAGCTTCAGTATTTCCTCAAGTTAGATGTACCCGAAATGCTTCAAATGATCTCCAAATATGGAGAAGGCCAAGTCAGTCAGAGTTATTCAGGCAAAAAGGCTATCCAATTCATTAAGGATTTTAAAGCCTTAAGCAATCAATATCCTGCATTTATAGAAGCAGCCCTAACTCCAGCAAAAGAGCAAACTGGAAATTTAGTTTCAGGCAATCCACGTCTTAGCTATCTTAATACAGTCGCTACATTAGGACAGCACTTTTTGAGTCTTTCTGATGATGAGGCTACCAAAAAAGCAGCTCAACAAGCCAAAGATCTTTATGATAAAACCATTGTAGCAGCACCTTATATCAAAAATAATTTTCACAAAAATCACTTAAACAAAGTTGTCTAAGAAGGTGTTTGGGAAATTGAGAATTAGGAAGAAAGAGATCATCAGTGTATCTTAGGTTG
>JAAEPD010000457.1 GCA_024222455.1 Aureispira sp. | reverse complement strand
TGCTATAGCAAATACAGATAAACCAGCACTTAATGCTGATTCTGATGCTAAAGCTTTTCGAGCTTCATATTTATCCATTGTTTCAAGGTATTTATTGTAAGCTTCGGAAGTTCCCGCTAGGACATCAAAATCTGTAGAAACAATAATATTGTATGCTTCATTTGCTGCACCAGAGCCTTCTAACACACCTGCAGAGATAGCAGTAATAGTATCTTGGTCTGCATCTTTCTTCTTAAGTAAATCACCTGCTACATTTCCAAGTTTTACTTTAATCAATTCTTGAGTGTTAAAGTGAGATAAATTCTCTTTATTTACAGCTTCAGTAATTTTTGCTTTTTCACGATTAAATGCAAGGTCAAATTTAGTATTTGATATAGATTTACTAAGATTACCTGCAGCTAACATATAGGGAACAGACTCTATAGTAACTACCGTAGCTGATGAAGGGTCTTTCATTAAATTAGCAAAAGCATTAAATCCTATTTGAGTATTTGCAGCCATATTTTCGTAGACTGTAGAATCTTCACCAAGTGTAGCTTTAATTTTAGTTTTAAATTCTTCATTTTCTTCTGCTCTTATTTCATTTGCAGCTTTGTACGCATCAGATTGCCCTGAACGAATCCAGTCAGATACTGCTTTAGTACCTCTAAAGACCATATCTGAACCGCCTCTAAGCAAATCCTTTCCGTACTTGTTTTGACCTATATTAGTTAAAACTTCCATAAAGTCTTCAGATAAACTTGGAGCATTTTCTGATTCTAATTTTTCAGGTAAAGGTTTAGCAACATCAGCCCCAATACCTGTTTCTTCTAAGAACTGGTTCACATTGGCTTTAGCTTCTGCTTTATTTTTCTCATATTCTTCAAGTGTTCCTGTGAAAGCAGCACCTAACTTAACCGAACCATCTGCAATAGCAATGGCACTTTCTTCAGGGTCAGCAGCAATAGCCATTCCTGTAGCAGTAGTTCCACCTATGATATTTACACCTGTAGCAAGTAATCCTAATCCAGTATCTCTTATTACGTCTACCGTATCTTGTGAGTCTGCTAATGCTTGCTTTTCTCTTTTAGCACGTTTAATAGAATTTTTTGCCATACTATTCTTAACATACTCTACAATTACGTCAGAACCAATACCATACTTGATACGGTAATTAGACAACTCTAAGTTATCTAAATCATACTGCTTTTGTAATTGAGGGTCTAAGCTTGCAGCTACTTTATTTGAAGTCTGTTTCATACCTGCTTGTTTTAACGCAGATACATTGTCTATAGTCTTTTGTTTATTATTAGTTG
>JAAEPD010000456.1 GCA_024222455.1 Aureispira sp. | reverse complement strand
TCGCCTAGTGTTTTTTTGTCCGTGGGTCAGACTGAGTTTCTTGCAAGGCTTCTATGTACTCTTTAAACATCATTTTCTGGTTTTTAAACTCACAAATTAACTATTATCTACTACTTTTATACTTTTCCGAAGTTTTCAAATAATATATTGTCTATAAAACAATTTTGGTTGGGGGTATGGTTGACTACACATAGTGTTATTATAACAATAGTTGTTGTAGTTTTTCTTAGTGTAACATTAAACCTAAAAGAACGTCATTTACCATATCTGATTTTAGTGAGCACCTGTATGATAGTAGTCTATGTACATTGGCAAATACACATGAAGAAAAGAAAGATAGATGAACAGCAAAGTTGATACATTTATTGATACGATACAACCTGTCGAACTCCGAAAAATAGCTATTCGAATTCAGCAAATTATACAGGATAGCTTACCTCAAGTACAAGAGTCCATTAAGTATAAAATCCCCTTTTGGAATTACAAAGGCAATCTTTGCTATCTCAATCCTCAGAAAGATCATATAGTACTAGGTTTTGTAAAAGGGATATACCTGTCTAATACACAAGGAGTATTAGTTGGCAATGGGAAACAAGTACGACACCTTATTTACAAAGAGCTAGAAAGTTTAGAAGAAAGTACCTTAGTGGAAATCTTGAATGAAGCAGCTATGCTGAATGAATAATAGCAGAAACCTCAATTTCTACCAAAAGTTCATCTTTTATCAAACGACTAACCTCCACCATAGTTGCCACCGGTTTTATATCTCTAAAAACCTCTCCATGTGCTTTTCCTATAGCTTCCCAATCTTCAATATTGGTCACATACATGCGAGTACGCACAACATCTTTCATAGAACAGCCTAGTTTTGTCAGAGTTTTGTCAATTTTGTCTAAAATAAATTTGGTTTGGTGATATGCGTCACCTTTTCCAATAACCTCATTTTTAGCCATTGATGTGGTGCCCGCAACTTCTACAATATTACCTATTCTAAGGGCTCGACTATAGCCAACAATATTTTCCCAGTAAGTCCCACTACCAATAGTTTTGCGCTCTTCCATAAGTTTGTATATTTGTGTATGATTTAGAATACTAAAAGTTTAGTTCATTTAGACTACTTCCAAATAGATGAATAGATGAACTAACTGACATTAAAATGACAGGAAAGTGACGAGGATCAGGTACATTTATGTCCAAAGTTACTGTTTCTTATATAGTATAAGTTGTACTTTTGTTTCACAACATTTAAAATTTTGTATATTTATTCAAATGAGAGTGATTTCTCAATCCAAAAGAGGCTAATCAAAATTCCTAGATGGACACACTAAGCAGCTATAAAGTATTAACCATAACACACAAGCACACCCAACTAAAGGAAATAGGTCAGTATGTCCTAGATGCTGCTACCCCTGATGCGCTCAAAGCGCGTTTGGAGGCTATCAAGCAAGCTTTAGGCTTACAAGAGCTATTATACTTAGCTACTTGTAATCGTGTTATGTTCTTTTTTGTCACCCCAGCCAGAATAACTCCCAAATTTCGCAGTCAGTTTTTTGAAACTGTATACCCTCAATTATCTAACCAAAACAGCAAAGATCTAGAAGAACCTATTCATGCTTATGCAGGGGAAGAAGCTATCCGCCATTTATTTACGGTTTCTGGGTCTATTGACTCATTAGTAGTTGGTGAGCGAGAGATATTACGCCAATTGCGTGATGCTTATAGCCAATGTTCTGAATGGAAATTGACAGGTGATAGTATTCGATTGGCTATGCGTTATTCTGTGGAGGTTGCAAAGCGAATTTATTCTCGTACACGTATTGGTGAAAAACCAGTTTCTATCGTTTCTTTGGCTATTCGTAAGCTTTTGAGCAAAAATGTAGCTAAAGATGCTCGTTTCTTGTTGGTAGGAGCAGGACAAACCAATAGTTTGGTGGCTAAATTCCTAAAGAAATACAGCTTCCAAAACTTCACAGTGTTTAATCGTTCTATACAACGCGCAGAATCTTTAGCAGCCTTCTTAGAAGGGGATGCATTGCCACTAACAGAGTTGAATGGATATTCACATGGATTTGATGTCTTGATTGTTTGCACAGGAGCTACAGAACCATTAGTGACAACTGAATTGTACAAAAAATTATTGGACAAGGATGGAGAGCACAAAGTGGTTATTGATTTAGGTATTCCTAACAATGTAGACAAGGCTATAGTAGAAGACCATGATGTAACTTATATCGAAATCGAAGGCTTGAAAGAAATGGCTAGAGCTAATTTAGCTTTTCGGGAGCAAGAGGTGACTAAAGCTGCTGTACTCTTGGAAGAGGAAATAGAACTTTTCAAAACTATCTTCAAAGAGCGTCAAGTAGAACGTGCATTGAGAGATGTGCCTACACAAATAAAAGCAATCAAGAATCATGCATTGTCTAATGTATTCCAAAAGGAATTTGATACCCTTGACCAAACTTCTCAAGAGTTGGTAGAGCGTATGATGGAATACATGGAACGCAGATGTATTGCTATTCCACTGCAAGTAGCCAAAGCAAAACTAATCGACTAACAAAATTGGGCAAATGCATGAAAATTATTTAGCATAATTTTAGAGCCCTCACACTAATGTTGAAGGTTGAATGTGTTAATGTTGAATAAAAGTAGAAAGATTGCCCTTTTTGAGCTTCTTTGTTAAAACTCCAATAAGCTTTTGCCTAAAATCAGGAGTAAAGTGTACAAGAAAATATTAAACATTCAACATTAAAACAATAAACATTGGCAATAAGTAGCTAAATTTCTTTTAGAAATTTAGATGCGTTTGGCCTAACTAACCAAGACTATCTAATGACTAAGCTAATAATAGGTACTAGAGGGAGTAAACTTGCCCTTTGGCAAGCACATTATACCCTAGATAAATTAACAGAAGCAGGTGTAGAAGCTGAATTGAAAATTATTAAAACTAAAGGTGATAAAATTCAGCACTTGAGTTTTGATAAAATAGAGGGAAAAGGCTTCTTTACTAAAGAAATAGAAGATGCACTTCTTCAAGGAGAGATAGATATGGCAGTACATTCTATGAAGGATATGCCAACTGCTCAACCTGAAGGGCTTGCTTTAGCAGCTGTATCTTACCGAGAAAACCCAGCCGATTGGTTGTTTGTTCGCAAGGATGTTGCTAATCCTAAAAGTGGTCTTAAGTTGCAAGAAAATGCAATAGTAGGGACTTCTTCTGCACGTAGAAAAGCTCAATTATTGGCTATACAGCCAGATATTCAAATCAAGGATATTAGAGGAAATGTTCCTACTCGTCTACAAAAACTAAGAGAAGGTCAGTTTGATGCTATTATGTTAGCAGCAGCAGGTGTTTCACGCTTAGAGCTAGATGTCTCAGACTTTGAAGTAGTTAAATTTGAACCTAAACATTTTGTACCAGCTCCAGCTCAAGGGGTGTTGGCTTTTCAAATTAGAGAAGAGGATAAACTATTACGAAAAACCTTACAAATTTTACATTCTAGCGATGTAGTGAAGTGCACTAATGTAGAACGAACTGTCTTGAAAATGATGGATGGTGGTTGTCAGATGCCATTGGGCGTTTATTGTGAGCGTGACCACATGGGCTATTACCATGCTTGGGGCGCTAAAGCTGAAAATTGGGATGCTCCTGTACGTCGATCTCATGTGTCGTCTAGCACTTATGTAGGCTTGGCCGAAAAGGTTTATGATCAGTTAATGAATGAAGCTTAATATAGGTGAATTAGGTATTAGCTTTGTGTTTAAATTTTTCCGATAACGAATAGTTTACTCTGTTTAGTTTTTGTTTATTTGGTGATCTGTTTATTTGATAAAAGCAGTTAATCAAATCACCAAATAAACAATTCATCAAATACCACAGCTCTAAAGAGAGGGAAATATTTAAAATGAATAACTTATTACTAAGTTTATAGCTAAACTATAGCCTCCTCTTTCTTTTTTTCTATCAAATATAACATCATAGGGAATCCGCCTGCTAGCCCCAAAAGCATTGTGGCCACCCAAACCCATCCAACTTGCTTGATTTGGTATTGCTTACCTTTTTGATAACTCCAGATCATAAAAACTAAAACGGCAAACAATAAATCGATCATAAAAATGCTCGAAATTCGATTGGCAAACATAGCTTGAAAGGTATCATTCAAGTGTAGCCAAAGCATAATATTTCCAGATTCTATACTTTCTTGAATTACTAAAACATTAGGAGCTATAATACCTAGGATAGTTAAAATAAGATATACTGTTTTCATAGTAGTTTGTAAGTTTGAATTTGTAAATAATAACATTTACAAAAATCAAACTTCTTGTCCGAAGCACTCTTGACCTAAGTCAAGAAATAACTACTTAAGATTTACTCAATCTTTTTCGAACTCTACTAAATGTTTCGGCAGACATACCCAAATAGGAGGCAAGGTACTTGTGTGGAATAAGTTGGAGGGTTCTAGGGCTTTCTGTCATTAGTCGGACATAACGTTCTTCGGCAGTCATAGACATCATATCACGCTCTCTTTTGACACGACCTAGCAAAAAATATTGATTGAATAACCTTCCCCAACGTTCAAAAATAGGATAGGTAGCATACAACTGTTCTAAATCTGTATAACTAAGCGCCAATAATTTACTTGGTGTAATTGCTTGCAAGTAGTATTGACTAGGTGTTTGACTAACAAAGGAATCATAGACTCCTGAAAAACTATGGTCAAAAGAAAAACCTAGGCAAATTTCATTACCATCATTCAAAAAATACAAACGCTGAATACCTTCTACCACAAAATAAAGATAGCGTTCTGTTTGCCCCTCTCGTACTAGATATTCTTGACGTTTGAAAGATAGGAGCTTCCAACAATCACGAAAAGCAGCCCACTCTTGGGGAGTGAGCTGCACCATATTTTCTATTTGTTGTTGTAGTTTTTCTAAAGCAATATCCATTTTAATGCAAGATCATAACCTTTTGAAGATAGCGATTTTTAGCTGTAGTTACTTCTACTAAGTAAATACCATTTTCCCAATCTTGTACATTTATATCTAGATTAGTATCCACCTGTTCTTTTGCATAAACTTGTTGGCCACTGACATGAAATACACGAATATTAGCTTGTGCAATATCATCAATATACAGATGGCTATGCGCAGGGTTTGGATAAATATTAAGTGGGGTAGTACTGTTATCCAAAGTCTCCTCTATACCTGTAATCGTAAATGGCATTTGGCAACTAATATTATTCTTTACTTCGCACCAACGTTTAGTGAATTCTTGCAAGAAATGATTGGTAATCGTTGCATCATGGATGATTAAGGTATTCTCATCGTTATCAAATTCAGCTGCGCTTGTCCAGTTGTGAGAACCTGTTATGACTTGAGGGTCAGAGTTGAAAACCCCAGCATCTACAAGAGCATATTTATGGTGCAATTGGGCACTGTGATTATCGGCAACTACATTGACTCCTTCTGTTTGTAGCCAAGCATAATCTGATCCTGAAGCATTGATTTCATCAATAATTCCATGTACTGCAACCCCCGCATTTTTTCGATCTCGAAGCTCGTATTTAAAAAGGTTATAGGTAAATATATATTGAGAAAACTCTATGTCATTATTAGCTGTATTTAAAGCATCATCTATTTTCCAAGAAACCTTGTCAGAAGGTGAAAAATAAAGTTCTACTGTGCTTCCCCCTATATTAAAAATATGAGGGGTATTATCTGTTTTTGTAGTACCAATTTTAGCATTAGTAGTGTTGTAGCTAGCAGTACTAGAACCCCACATTTCTTCAAACTCGATTCTATAGGCTTTGGCCAAGGATTCATCTTGTATAGTTACTGCATGATTATAATCAGTAAAAATACCATTGGAAGTTAGGTTGGCAGAGCCTGACCATACCCAAGAACTGTTGGTACTATCTGCATCAAAAATAAAGAATTTATGGTGCATATGATCAGAACTGTTTACGTAGTAAACTGGGAATGCAGGCGCAGGTGTTAGTGCAGTGTTGGCTGTACCTATATTGGCTATATATCGAACTCGAACACCATTGTTGTGAGCAGCAGTAAGCGCACTTACTACAGAGCTGAGCGAATTGTTGTATACAGCAACATCTATAGTACTTTTAGCATTATTAATCATGCTAATAAGCTCATTTTGCATACTAGTGCCAGAGCCATGAATATAAGGTGCTGTGCCGCTAGAATAACTAGGATCTATACTTTGATTGAATATAGCTCGAATCTCCCCACTAGAGTTGGAGCGAGTGCTATAGTAACCTACATCGCCATAGCTAACAGTTGTTTGATAAACATGTACAGGTTGTATATAATAAAAAGTTGCTGGACTTAGATTATTTAATGTGATTGTATGGTTGAGCGTGTGTCCTCCTAAATTAATTGCTCCTAGTTCTAGGGCAGGTGTAAGCCCATATCGGATTTCTGTTTGACCATAGTTAGAAGTACTCCAGTCTAACTGTAGACTTGTTTGTGTAATGTTGCTAGGCGTAACATCATAGAAGTTGATTTGAGCGGAAAGAGATAGGCTCAAGAATAAGAAGGAAAGGATCGTAAAAATACGCATAGTATAGTTTTTAATTTTAAAAAAGTGCTTTTAGCAGATGCTCTAAAGGGAATTGCAGTAAAGAGGGAAAATTGTAGTGAGCCTATAAATATAAAAAAAGCTGCCTATAAAAGGCAGCTTTTTTTATATTTTATATGGAATGATCAATACTATTGATCAAAAACTTTGATGTTATCTACTTGGAATGTACCAGTGTTATTGGTGTCATCTCCTACGTATTTAAATCCGATATAAGCGTTTTGTCCTGTATAAGCAGATAAGTCTATGTTCCCACTAGAGATAAAGTCATAGAAACTATCATTTACTCCAGCTAGTGTACAAGTTAGTTGTGTCCATGTAGCTGTAGCCATATTACTACCATTAAAATCAGTAGAAATCCATACTGTCAATCCATCATGTGTATGGAATGCTTGTGCAGATTGGAATGATAGGTATTGATCTTGAGCAAGATTTAGAGAAGGAGTAATCATCCATGTTTCTATACTTGAAGCACCTGTTTGATAACCTCTAGCTTCTGCATATTGATTATTAGAGTACTCTTTACTCAACCATTTTACAGTACCTCCATTAGCAGCATAGTTTGTCCAACCTGTAAGTGCCAAGTCTGCACCACTAGCAGGAGCTAAGCTACTGAATGTCTCATTTAATAGGTAATTGATAGCAACACCACCAGTTACATCTGTTGCATCACGCAAGGTCAATTGGTATGTTCCATTGTATTGACTTACAATGGCTGTAACACCTACACTACCACCAGGAACAGATGCACCCGCAAATGTAGTATAAGAAGGTGTATATAGTGTAATATTGTCAGCTCCAGCAGCTACAGTTAAGTTTCCTGAGTATGTAGCACCACCACTAAGTGTTACGCCACTAAGTGTGATTAACTCTGATTCATAATCAGCAAAGTTAGAGTTAATTTGAGCTATTGTTACTGTTTGTGTACTTGGAGTATTTCCTGAAGAAATTACTTTAGTACCAGCTAAAGGAACACCATTGATTTGCATTAGATCTTTGTATGTTTCTACAGATTGGTTAGAAACATCAACTTCTACTTCATCACCTAAGTTGAAACTATGAGGAGCATCGAAACGAATAAGAATTCCTGCACTTGCATCTTCAATGATAATGTTTTGCTCATTGATATGCTCTGTATTTCTATTAGATGTAACAATACCCGTAATTTTTTTGCTAGCAGATACATTTACAGGATTACCAGCATATAAACTACGAACAGCCGAAATATCCATTGGAGTACATGTTGGGCAACCGTTTCCACTAGTTCCGCCACCACCACAACGTGCTTGCTCCATTTCTACATCTGTCAAATCTCTGATCACTAATTGTTGTGTACCATTATATATTGTATAAACAGCTGTGATTTTACCACTTCCTGTAGGTGTTGTAGCACCTGCAAAATCAGAGTAACCACTAGAGCGTAAAATAATTTCTCCAAATTGAGTACAACC
This sequence comes from Aureispira sp., assembly GCA_024222455.1. GTDB lineage: Bacteria > Bacteroidota > Bacteroidia > Chitinophagales > Saprospiraceae > JAAEPD01. The sequence continues at coordinate 17,931 of JAAEPD010000456.1, read as the reverse complement.
TACCACCTTACGGTTTTCGCTAAATTGTGTTATTGGATCAGCATAAGTAGCACCTGCATCTGCACCATCAAACTGAACTTCATCAAAAGTTACTAAGGTGTTCAAATCTGCATCTACTAATGTAGAGAAGGTACGAGTTTTTGGCGTAACATATTTTTCACGCTCTCCACCAACAAGGTATTCACTTAATAACGCTTCTGGAATTCTAGAAGCAGAAGGGTCTAGACTAATACCTAAGGAAGGTAAGTCGTTGTTGTTCCATACATATAAGCCCTTACATTTAACCCAAACTTCGCGGCCTACAGGATAGTTGTTATATATGTTGTATGCATCAATACTAATATTGATACCACCAGTCGCATCTTGTATAACTAATTGTTTGTAAAAGTTTCCAGAACGATCATCTCCTACTACTGTACCTTTTAGTACCAAATCAGTTGTAACTTCTGCAGGAATATTAGTGCTTAAGTCTCTAAGAGCTAAAAGATCTGCAACAGTTGCATTAGCTGTTAGTACAGGTAACTCTGATACAGGCGGCTCGTCAAATTTCTTTCTACAACCACTAATTACGAACACTACAGCTAGGATAAGGAAACCCGATAATTTTAACGCTTTCATGCTTTATCTATTTTTTAAATTTAAAGTTGGCTTATTTTAATTACTTAATTACTAATATTCTACATACGGAATGTTAAACTCATGAAGTAGTTTACACCGTAAGCATTATAGTATCTATTAGGAAACTTTTCTACATTTTTCTCTTCATAATCAAAGCGGAATTGTTCAAAACCACTTGTTTTGATACCTGTGTTGTGCAATACATTGTTTACGCCAATATTCAGATTAATAAAGAAGTCTTTTATTTTCCAAGATTTAGTGAAGAATATATCTGCTGTAAAGTTACCTGGAAGTTGTTCTTGATGAATAATATCTCTGAATAGTTGAGAATTAGGATCAATTGCTTGTTGCTGATATTGAGGATCCGATACATTGAAAACAGCATCCGTTGTTCTACGATCTGGATTGAAATCAGTCCAACCGTTTGCAAAATAGTTGAAGTTAACAGATAGTGACCAGAATTTAGGTGCACGATACCAGAATCCAATATTAGCAGCTAATTGTGGAGTCCCTGATACAAAGAAGTTTTTTAAGTAAGCAGTTCTATCTTCTCCAATTTTTTCTTGATTATAGTCTAAGTAAGCTGAAATAGTAGGACGAGAAGTGTAAATGTATTCTCCCCATGCAACTGCACCACTAAAGGTAATTCCGTTTTTCAAAGAATATTCAGCAGCAGCTTCTACACCAGCATGTTGTTTTTCAACACCAGTCATGATATAGTTGACAAAAGCACCACGAGAACCACCTTCAGGATCTTTAATAGCATTATCTAAGTAGAAACTTCTATAGAAAGTTTGATCTGTGAATTTTGTATAAAAACCAACAATCTTTGCTTTGAGTTTTGGAGCACGAAGCATATAGCCACCTTCTCCTCCATAGATAGTCTCAGACTTTAATCCTGGTACGATTGCATCACGTGTACGAGCAGAAACATAAGCATTACGCATATAAGGCGCACGAGTCATATACATACCATTTGCAAATAGGTAGTTACGACCATTAATCTTGTAGGTTAACCCACCTTTTGCAGCATAATTAAAATAACTATTTGTTTCTCCTTTCCCAATCAGATCAGGAAAGCGACCATTGCGCATATTATTCTTTCTCCAAAAAGCAGTGTAACTCGCACGACCTGCCACAAAGAAATCTAATTTTTTCAGATTTAAAGCAGCTTGAACCCAAGCTCCACCTTTATGGATTTGTGTTTCATAATCATAACCATATTTGTCTCCTTTTTCAAGAATACAGTTGGGGCAATCTAAATCACTTTGGTAATAATCTTCGCCAAGAGTAGGGTCTTGCTCTGTATCTCTGATTGCAAATTGATCTACATTAACATAAAAATCAGCCCCCAATAGATCGTCAATAACTTGGAAGTTGTGACCATTGAACCATTGGTAGGTTAGCCCTGCATTGATGTTAACAATATTAGCTAAGTTTGTTTTGAATGTAGTTGCAAAATTTGCTTTTTTTGCATCATATCTACGTTCAGCAAGAATATAATGTGCACGGTTGCCCCAAGTAGTATCACCAGAACCATTAGCATTGGCTACTGCTTCAAAACTATTTCGGTTGATTTCATACATATTGTCCCAGTTTACTTGTAAGCGACCAGGATCTTGAATATATGCTTTTTCTAATCTAGTAGCAGCATCATAATCTTGTATATAGCTAGGTAATTTTCTATAGTAATCAGGACGAGGGTCACTTGCATTGAACCAATCTAGTGCTGTACTACCATTTCTACCCATTTGGAAACTTGCAGAGGTGATCAAGGAAGATTTAGTTCCTATTTCTACTTCATGAGTAAGAATAGCCATTGGCATGTGGGTATTGGCTACACGAGAGTTGCGAACTTGTTGTTTGCCAGTTTTACCACTAGTTTGGTAACCCCAATAAGGATTGTAATATCTGTCATTAGCCAAACGGAATAGTTCTTCCGTAGCAGGACCTGATTTTCCACGTACTCTAGGTGCTCCAAAAGCGGTAAGGCTTATAGAGTGTTTGCCTGTGATTTTTTCTACAGAGAAGAAATAAGATAAAGCATTATAATATCCACCTTTTACATACATTCCCTCTGGAGCAAAACGCCAAGAAGCAGATCCCGAAAATGCCCAACCTCCAGCTAATAAACCAGTGCTGTAGGTTGCCATTACACGATGTTGGTAAGAACGATTGGCATGTGCATAAGAAATACGCAATTGTTTCCATTGTTTAGATGCACGAACATCTAGCATAGATGAACCACCTATCCCGCCAAAGGTATATTCAGTAGAACCTAATCCAATAATAGAATTACGATTACGAGTTACATCATTCAAACCACCCCAAAATGCCCAATAAGGACGACCATTTTCAACATCGTTGACAGGAACTCCATTCATTAACAATTCTGTGTTCTCAGAATTGTAACCACGAATGCGAAAACGTGCAGCACTAAAAGCAAAGGCTGCTTTACTGGCAAATACATCTCTAGATGCATTTAGTAAACCTGCAGTGTTTTCGCTACCACCACCTTTTCCATTATCCAAATCGCCATCAGACAATAGAATAGTAGGAATTACATCTTCACTGTTAAGGGCGTTGTCATTACCATCTCCTGGTGTAAGCATGATAGTACCTAAGTTGATGGTCTCTGCATTTACTTCAATACTTCTACGTTCTGCTAAATAGCCATCGCCACTAAATTCAAAAACATAATTGCCTTGAGGCACCTCCTTAATAATAAACTTTCCTTCTGCATTGGTGGTAGCGGTAAAAAGTGTACCGTCTACATTGATCGTAATACCAACCAAAGGTTCAGCGGTGTTACCATCTTCTAATGTGCCTTGTACTGTAGCTACTTGTGCATACACTATCTGTGTAAGTAGTAGGGCACAGAGGACTAAAAAATATTTGGTTTGTGTCAACATAACTCTCTTAAAATTGAGTACCTGTTAAGTAATTATATAAAAATTGGTTGCCCAATTTTTAGTGAATAGATAATATATTGTTCTTAATAATGGATTTTTGCTATTTGGGTGGATTGGGGAATGTAAAGATAGCATTATTTGTGATAATCTAAATTCATAATTTTGTAAACTTAATAAAAAGTTAATTGCTAAAAAAAAGTATAAGTGCAAGGTGACTTCAGAAGTTATCTAGTATATTTGGGCCTTTATTAAAATTGGTACAATGATGGTATAAGGATATATTGAAATATTGTATCAAATTTTTAATTTGAAAGGTACAGACTAATTAATAACAAAATAATACAAAGTTATATGACCTTACGAGTATTACTAATTATTGGATGGGTAGGCTTAATGAGTGTAGGTTTATCTGCACAAAAAGACAATAAGGAGAAAAAAGAATATAGTGTAGTCTGCATGGGCTTCTACAATTTTGAAAACTTATTTGATACCTTAGATACAGAAGATGTACGTGATTCAGAGTTCACACCTAAAGGCTCTAGATTGTATGGTACAGAGATTTATCAAGATAAACTAGGCAAACTATCGAAAGTAGTTGCTCAGTTAGGAAAAGAGTTGACACCTGATGGTGTTGCCTTGTTGGGTGTAGCTGAGATCGAAAATAAAAGCGTGTTGGAGGATTTTGTGAAACATCCTAATGTAAAACAGCGCAATTATGAGATCGTACATTACGATTCTCCTGATAAACGTGGAATTGATGTAGGCTTGATCTACAATCCAAAATACTTTAAGGTGCTTGAAAGTGCTCCTTTGGAAGTGAAAATGATAAGTAAAAGAGATGGAGAACGTGTTTTTACGCGTGATATATTGTGGGTGCACGGTGAGTTAGATGGTGAGTCTATTCATGTATTGGTCAATCACTGGCCTTCTCGTAGAGGTGGTGAAGCGGCTTCTTCTTATCTAAGACAGGGAGCAGCAAGAGTGTGTAAAGATAAAGTGATGAAGATTTATGAAAAAGAGCCTTATGCTAAAATCTTTATCATGGGTGATATGAATGATGATCCTACTAATGCTAGTGTGAAAGATGTACTAATGACTGTAGATAAGGCTAAAAAGGTGAAAAAACAAGGTTTATTCAATCCTTGGGAAGTCAACTATAAAGCTGGTGATGGTACATTAGCTTATCGTGATTCTTGGAATTTATTTGATCAAATTATCCTTTCTCATGCAGCTACTGTTAAGGATAAAGAAGGTGGTTATTCTTATTATAAGAATACTATTTTTAAGAAGCCTTTTATGTTTGAAACTAAAGGTAGATATAAAGGATATCCACTAAGAACTTATGCTGGTGGAAAATACAAAGGTGGTTATAGTGATCACTTCCCTGTATACATTTCCTTGATTAAAGAGAAAAAGAAGTAAAACTACAGTGTATATATAATAGTATGACAATATCCAAAGAACACAGTTTTTTAGCTGTGTTCTTTTTTTTATATTGAGCATTCACCAACTTAGAGTATTAATAATGAGAATACATTTGATTGCAACAGGAGGAGCATTGATGCACAATTTGGCTTTAGCCCTAAAAACTAAAGGGTATAATGTAAGTGGTTCGGATGATGAAATCTATGAACCTTCTCGTAGTCGGTTGCAAAAAGCAGGATTGTTGCCCACAAAAATGGGCTGGGATGCTAATCGTATAGATAGTAGTATCGATGCTGTTATTGTTGGGATGCATGCACGACCTAATAACCCTGAGTTGCTAAAAGCTCAAGAACTAGGTTTGACTATTTATTCTTATCCCGAATATTTGTATCAACAGAGCCAAGATAAGTTGCGTGTAGTGGTAGGAGGAAGTCATGGAAAGACAACCACTACCTCTATGATTATGCACATTTTGGTACAAAATGGAGTTGATTTTGATTATGCAGTAGGTGCACAATTAGACGGTTTTGAAACAATGGTGCGCCTTTCTGATGCACCTATTATAGTAATAGAAGGAGATGAATATTTATCCTCGCCAATAGATCGTCGACCTAAGTTTTTGCATTATCATCCACAAATAGCTATTCTAACTGGGGTAGCTTGGGATCATATGAATGTATTTCCCACTTTTGATATTTATCATAAAGAGTTTGGAAAGTTTATAGAGACTATAGATCAAGATGGCGTTTTGATTTATTATAAACCAGATGAATACCTACAGAAATATAGCCATATGGCTAAGTGCCAAATTACTGCTTATCAAACACCTCCTCATCAAATTATAGATGGACAGACCTATTTGCCCAAGCCTTTATACGCAGATGAATGGAATTTTGTGGATGAAGAAAAAGGGATTCTACTTCAGATATTTGGGGAGCACAATCTCCAAAATATGCAGGCGGCACGCTTAGTTTGTAGAGAACTAGGTTTGAGCGATGAGCAAATATTTAGAGCTATGATGACTTTTGCGGGCGCTGCCAAACGCCTAGAACTCTTGTATAAGACCGATCAGAATATTTGGTTCAAGGATTTTGCACATGCTCCATCCAAGGTTCGAGCAACATTTCAAGCTGTTAAAAAACAATATGCCGAAAGTAAATTAGTAGCTGTATTGGAACTGCATACCTTTAGCTCTTTGAATATAGATTTTATGGGGCAATATAAGGGTGCTATGCAAGGAGCAGATTCAGCTTATGTTTATTATAGTCCACACACCTTAGCTATGAAAAAACTGCCAGCATTAGAGCCTCAAATGGTTCAAGATGCTTTTGGACAGACTGACCTAAAAGTATACACTGATATAGATAAGCTAAAAGCCGCTATATTAGCGGAAGCAAAACAAACGAATACTAATTTCTTGATGATGAGTTCGGGCAACTGGGGTGGTGTAGACTGGAAAAAAGAATTGGCTACTATATATATATAGCAGCCAATTGTTTATTATCATTCTTTTTGTGCTAACCATGAAATGCTTATTACATCCAACGACTACTACCTTTCTTTTTAGGTTTTTTGGGTTTGGAAGATTTTTTCTTTTTTCGTTTGAAAAAGTAATTACCTTGAAAGGAGTAGGTTCCAATCACCCCTACAAAGGTGTACCAATCTTTTCCTGCATGTCCACGAGGAACACCAACTTGTTCTATTTGTTTACCATCCGCATCATAAGTCCTATTCGATAGGGTTGCGGCCAAATCACCATTCCCATTTTTGATAACATCTAAAGCAACATAATCACCACTTACGTCATCTAGATAGTCTGTAAAGGTCTTGCGCATACCTCCTTCTATCATTAGATTGAAATGACTGCTTAATGAAAACTTAATGCCTAAACCAAAAGGAATGGAAACTTGCCAGCGAGCATATTTATCTGGATATCCCGTAATCCCTTGGCCCTCTGTGCCTAGTGGTTGTAGTGCTATTCGCTCACTCTTGTACATTGTAGTTGGGTTAAAATGAAAGAGTGAAATGCCTAGAAAACCATAAGGCGTAATAGGTCTGCTCCCTCGTTCGGGATGAAAAGGGAGTATGTTTGCATTAAAAAGTGCCGAAAATTCCCAAATATCAGATAGAAAGTCAAGGTTGCGTTGTTTTCTTCCTGAGCCTTCATCGGAGTGTCGATCATCTCCAGATATTTGCCCCCATATGATATTGGAGCGTACCGAAAATCGAGGAGTAATATTAAATTGGTAGGCCAAACCTACAGCAAAATGTGTTTCCAAAAAAAACTGTTTGGGAGGAGTCAGGTCTCCCCAGTAATTGGAAATCCCCATAAATATCCCTGCTTCATGGTATTGTGCTTGTATTCGACAAGCACCTAAAACTAGAAATAGGATTAAAATATAATTTTTCATAAATACTTATATTATGTAATAGTTCGTTGGTTTTTAAGTTTTCTACTAAAACTTAAAAAAACATTACTTCTTAGTTCTTGATAATCAAATTATTATCAATTGCTTGCAAAAATTCAACGAACTATAGATTATGGTAATCGAGTAGTTATTTTTTGAGTAGAGGGATAGCACAAAGGTACGCTTAAAAGTATTGTTTGGCAATAGCCTATTCTACAAAAAAAATAAAGATTGAGTTTGAAAACTCAATCTTTATTTCAATGTATAATAGTGTAAGTGGTCCTTTTTTGAGTAAAATAGAGAAAGGATTACTCTTTTAGTAGTTCTTCAAGTTCCTTTGTGTTTTTAGTAATTAAGGCATCAAAGTTTTGCTGTTTTTTGATAGATTCTTCATCTGTTTTGTCTTTATATTGAGCCTTCTGTGTTTTTAATTTAAAAATCTCATAACTCAATGCTGTGTATCCCTTTTTCTGCAAATCTTCGTAGTTATTAGCCTTTGCTTTGATCGTTTCTATTTCTGTAGTAATAACTTCGATATAATCAATGCGTTTTTGCAAGTTTTTGGCCTTGTCAGAATCTTCTCCAATAGCTTTTTGAGCGGATTTTAGTTTTTTTACCTGTCCTGCTAGTGTAGTATATTGGTTATCCATTTCTTTGCATATAGTATTATATTTTTTTAGATTTTCGGCATTTTGTTTTTTCTGTTCAGCCCTTAGCCTTTCCTGCTCAATTCGTAACCTTTCCTGTTCAACTTTTAGCCTTTCTTGCTCAGTACTTAACTTTTCTTGTTCAGCTCTTAATCTTTCTTGCTCAATACTTAACTTTTCCTGTTCAACAGTAGTAATATTAGTTTTTATTGTATCTTCTTTTATGGTATTAATTTTTACTGGATCTTCTGTGTGCTCGTAGTTCCCAATCATACTTAATTTTATGTTGTTAGGAATACCTTGTGGGAAACGAGCAAATTTATTAAGCTCCTCCCAGCTTATTTGATTAGGATAAAAACAATGAAAGATCTCCTTTTTTTGTAATTTTGGCGAAGGATAGTGCGTAAAATATATAGTGAGGTATTTGATCGAAGATTTTTGCCATTTTTCCACATCAAAATTGTTTAATAAGATTAGGTGTGTCTCCTCAACTGCAATAAGTTCTCCGTAGGTTGTTTTGTCGTCCCCTAAAGATATAGTAACAGCTTGTCCACTTACATTATGCCATCTTTCAAGAGAATAGTCTTGCACTTTACAACTACTAATAGAGAGTAATATTATAATATATGCTAGTGATTTCATAAAGTATTAGGATTAGGGAGTTTCTGTCATATTATTCCAAAATAGGGTTTCTAATTCAGCTTCTTTAGCTTTATATTCTTTTGCGAGTTTTCGCCAAGTAGTTTTATTCATTTTTAACATATTCATGAGTTTCCATCTATTTTGTTTTTCCAGCCATTCCTCACGCATCCATTCAATATAATAACCTTTAGATTCTAAGAACAACTCATACTCTGCTTCTTTTTGAGGGAGTTTATACTCCAATACAAAAGAATCGCCTGGCCAAGAATTTAGTTTTTTGCCATCATCAGATTTCAAGAGTTCTTGTACTTCTGTATCAACATTATTATCAATAGTTACTTCAGTTAGCTCCAACTCTTTTGGCGTTACTTGTTCTTTTATATTAGCTAAAGCTACATAGTCTAATCGCCAAAGTGCTCTTGAAAACTCTAAACGTATTTTTAGGGGCTTATCTTTATCAATATTGGAAAGCTCTAAAGGTCGAATTTGTAGATTTTTAGCAAGGGGGCCTAACTCATAAAACTGAGTATTGAGTTCCCAATCTTTTTTATTCTCATCCCAAACCAAAATATCTATTTTACCTAATAATTCCATAGGTGCATCTAGGGCTGCACGAGTGTTTGTGTTTTTTTCGATTTTGGCAAAAATATCGGCTATATAACGTCCCATGTATCCCATAGATTCATAAAAAAGGAATGTAGTCAACAGACTTTGTCTAAAACGAAGCACCATACCGGCTTGCTCCAATTGGGAAGCGTCAAATTCTAAGTCTATAAATTGCTTGGCACCTAAATCTTTGGGGTTAGCTGATGCAAAATATTCTTTGTTATCCATAGCTCTTAATACTTCGCTTTGATCTTGATTGTCAATCAATACTTTTTGAGCAGGAACTATTGTATTACATACATAATAATTATCTGTTTTGGAGGCTATATCAAACTCATGAAAAACCTTTTCTGAGCTTTTTTTAGGAATGGCTTTTATTTTTACATAATCAATTATGTGTGTTTCTAATGCCTCATTTCGGAGTGTAAGTTTGAATGTTTTTTGTCCTTTAGGAGTACTAAAATTTAAGGCATCTAAATCCCTACGCTCCATTGATGGGCTAATTGCATTAGAAAATGTTTCTGCATCAATTGTGTGAGGAGCAGCAGTAGTGTTGTCACCAGTATAATAAGTAGGGCATGAGCCAAATATAGCAAGAGCAGCAAGTCCTAAAACCGGTGTGAGAATAGCAGCGCCTCCAATAGACAGAGGAATGACTAAAGCTGCTATACGACCAGTGTTTTTCTTTTTAAAAGCAGAAAAATCATTAGTTTCTATTATAGCAATATCATCTGCATTTATCTGATAGTCCTTTGACTCTCCAAGACGAGTTCGTGCATAATTGTATAAGACCCCATTACCACTTAGGGTCTCACCTTCCTCTCCTAATATTTCCCAAGAGTAAAGTACATAGACATCACCATTGTTCATGTGGACTTTTACGAAAGGGGTATTGAGCGCTTCAGGTGATTTTTTTTGATGTAAAATTTTATTCTCTTTACTATAGAGTTTTCTAAAGTCTGGTTTCATGATTAAACTACAGGAACTTAAGAAAAAGAAGGTGCTAAGTATTACTAGCAATATAGATGATCTCATGAGAACTGGGGTTAAATAAATTAGTGTTATTTATATATGTTTTGATATAACAATTATAATAAAAAAAGCTCGTTTTATCAACTTTGCTCAAAAAAGGAGAAAATCTAGCACCTTGCAATAAAATTGCCATTAAACTCCATTATTTAAGTGCCTTTGTGTGGTTTTTTTCCTAAAATGAAACCTAAAGACAATCTATTTGTTAGATATGAACAAGAAAAATGGAAAAAAATTAGTTATTGGCGAAATTTTCTCTTTTATTCTTGGCAGAATCTTGTGGGAATTTGATAAAAATTTGTTAGATTTACCACCTGACAATATATAATTATCGACAAAAGATTATTAAGATATAAAAATTAAGTAAAATGGATATTTTAAAGCAAAGATTCCAAGAAAAAGCGGCCGCATTATTTCAAGAAAACAGAGCTATGCTTAAGGAGCATGGAGATCTTATTATAGATCAAGTTGCTGTACGCCAGATGTTTGGAGGGATGCGTGGGATGAAGAGTATGATTTGGGAAACATCTCAATTGGACCCACATCAAGGCATTCGTTTTAGAGGATATTCAATTCCTGAATTACGTAAGTTGTTGCCAAAAGCAGCAGGTGGCCAAGAGCCTCTTCCAGAAGGTTTGTTTTGGTTGATGCTAACAGGTGACTTGCCAACAGAAGAAGAAGTGGTTTGGTTGACAGCAGAATGGAAAAAAAGAAGCGCTGTACCTGAGCATACTTTCAAGGCATTAGATGCTATGCCTAAAGAAACACATCCTATGACTCAATTTAGCATGGCTATATTGACTATGCAAACAGATAGTATTTTTGCTAAACGTTATTCTGAGGGATTGCCTAAAGCTGAATACTGGGATGCTTATTATGAAGATACAATGAACTTGTTGGCAAGCTTACCAAGAGTAGCTGCTTACATTTATCGTAGAATCTATAAAGATGGTGACCATATCGAGCCAAATGCAGACTTAGATTGGGCTGCAAACTTTGCACATATGTTAGGAGCAAGTGAGCATCCTGATTTTATGAGCCTTATGCGTTTGTACTTAACTATTCATGCTGACCATGAAGGTGGTAATGCTTCTGCACATACTACACACTTAGTAGGTTCTACTTTGGCAGATCCTTATTACTCATTGTCTGGTGGTATGAACTCGCTAGCAGGACCATTGCACGGATTGGCTAACCAAGAGGTGATCAAATGGATTCTAGAAATGGTAAAAGAGTTGGGTACAGAGACTCCTTCTGATGAGCAAATTCGTCAATATATTCAAGATACCTTATCTGCAGGGAAAGTTATTCCTGGATATGGGCATGCAGTATTGCGTCAGCCAGATCCTCGTTATATGGCTCAACGTAGTTTTGCTGAGCAATATATTGAGAATGATAATATCGTGAATATTGTGTGGAAACTATTTACTATAGTTCCTCCAATTCTACAGAGTTTGGGTAAAGTGAAAAACCCTTGGCCTAATGTAGATGCGCATTCAGGTTCTTTATTGATGCATTATGGCATGAAAGAGTTTGGCTTCTATACAGTATTGTTTGGAGTTTCTCGTGCTATGGGTGTATTGTCAGCAGGTATTTGGTCTAGAGCATTGGGTATGCCTCTAGAGCGTCCAAAATCATTGACTTCAGCGGCTGTTAAACAGTTTATTGCAAAAACAACAGTTCAAGAATAATAAAATATTCGTTTAGAATAAGTTATATTTAGGATACAAGAAATTATTTCTTGTATCCTTTTTTTATTGTAATCCTAGGTTTTTTTTCTACAGTTAATAAATATAAATATGAGAACTTTGTGTCTGTTATTGGCTATGGGGCTAGGGCTTATTGCGAGAGCTCAAGAAGATGTTCGAATAGAATTGGATCAACAAATAGAAGTATTATATTATAATGGTGATTTAGAGCAGGCAATTGAAGTTGCTCAAAAGATTATAGAACTTTCCCCTAATAAGGATACCTTCTATACTTCAGCCCTTTCCAACCTTGCAATTCTTTATTTTTCGATAGGTGATGATGAGCAATCTACTATATATACCGAAAAAGCGCTAAAAGAAACTAAAGAGGTGTCTGGTGAAGAGTCGATACCATATGCCAATGCCTTGGGGTCTGCCGCATATATCTACAAGAACTTAGGGTTGTATGAAAATGCTAAGCAAAACTATATTCAAGCTTTAGCACTATACGAAAAAATGGCAGGGAAAGAGCATCCTGATTATACAACAGTGGTAGTCAATTTAGCTAATGTGTATGTGAGTTTGGCTGAATATGATTTAGGGGAGCAAATGTATAAAGAAGCCCTAAAGATTGATGCAAAAGTATTTGGGAAGGAGCATCCTAATTATGTACATACACAAAGTTCTTTAGCCTACTTGTATCAAGAAACAAACCGCGATGAAGAGGCTGTTGAATTGTATAAAGAGATATTGGCTACCAAAAGAAAAACATTAGGAGAGGACCATGTTGAATATGCTATAACCCTAAATGATTTAGGAACGGTTTATAGACAGATGGAAGTATTTAAAGATGCTAAAGAGTTATTTGAGAAGAGCATAAGCATCATAAAAAAAACGTATGGACCTACACATAGTCACTATGCTACAATACTACACAATTTGGCTTCTACTTATAATGAACTTGGAGAGTATAAGCTATCTAAAACCATGTTTCAAGAAGTGTTGAGCTTAGATAAGCTATCTGTAGGTGTTCAGCATCCCTATTATGCTCAAACATTGGGCAATTTAGCCAACCTACATATCAAGACAAAAAACTATGGTTTAGCTGAAGCTAACTTATTAGAGGCACTCAAAATCCTTAAAAATGTGTATGGGCAAAAACATCCTGATTACATTAGATATAGATCTATCCTAGGTGAATCTTATTTGAAACAAGAGCAGTACCTAAAGACTATTACTGTTTTAGTAGAAACCTTAAACCCAACAGGTATAGATGCGAATATTGAATTAGAAGATTTAGAGAAGAAAGTCAATGCACTCCTGAAATTAAATATAGAACCAAATATAGGTAATTTTTATGCATTGACTTATCTAATAGATGCATCAATAAAATTATCTAAATCAATGAATAATAGTAACTGGTTGAATATTGCATTTGCACTTAACCAGAAGGTGATGAATATGGTGATAGTGGGAAAGAATAATATGAATATAGAACAAGGCAAATTGAGAATGCTTAAGATAGGTGCAGAGTCTTTAGAACGAGCTATTGCTATGTCTGAACTCTTTGGGGAAAAGTATGATTGGGAAGTGACTTGGCAACTTTTAGAACAAAATAAATCAGTATTATTAGCAGATGCTTTGAGAGCTAAAGAGGTGACAAGTTTTGGCGATTTACCTGATTCTTTAGTTGCAAAAGAGCAAAATCTTCAGCAAACAATTTTGGAACTGAAAGATGCTATCCACAATACAAATGACCAAGAAAATAAAGAAGATTTACAAGTAGAACTAAACCTAACAAATTTAGCAGTAGATGAGCTAACAAGTTTTATGAAGAAGGAGTATCCTAAATATTACAAACTAAAATATGAGGAGAAAAAGCTAAAGCTAAAAGAGATTCAAGAGTGCTTAGATGATAAAACAGCGCTAGTCGAATATTTTGTAGGAGATACCTTTAGATATGCTTTTGTTATCACGGCTCAAGACCTAAAAGTTTATTCACTCAATTTTTCTCAAATTGCTTACAAAAAATATATAGATCAATTACGTAAAGGGTTGACCAACTATTCTTGGATTATGGATAATCCAGAAAAGGCTTATGTTCAATATACTAATGCAGCACATCAACTTTATACGTTTTTGCTCCAAAAACCTGTATCTGAACTAGAAGGTATAGAGCATTTAGTTATTATACCAGATCATTGGTTAAACCATATTCCTTTTGAAACGCTATTGACCCAAAGAGCTAACCAAGCTATAGATTATGGGAACCTATCTTATTTAATTAAAGCCTATACATTATCCTACTCTTATTCAAGCACACTTTGGTTAGAAAATAAAAAAGCAACAAAGAATACTAAGAACAACGAATTGTTAGCCTTGGCTGCTAGTTATGAAGGAAGTATTGATAGTTCTGTACACTCTTATAGAACTTCTAATGAGCTAAAAAATAGATCTAGGTTACAACCATTATCACATGTGAAACATGAAATAGAACAGCTAGAAGAGCTATTCTCTGGAATGTTCATAAAAGATAAAACAGGGACAGAGTCATTTTTTAAACAAAATGCAAACGATTATGGTGTTATCCATTTAGCAATGCATGGATTACTAGATGAAGATTATCCAATTTTATCAGCATTGGCATTTACAGAAGATGGAGATACACTCGAAGATAATTTTTTGAGAGCATATGAGATTGCTCAGCTACCTATAAGTGCCTCCTTAGTGGTGCTTTCTGCTTGTGAGACGGGCTATGGTAAATTTGAACGGGGAGAAGGTGTTATGAGTTTAGCTCGATCGTTTATGTATGCAGGGGTGCCTAGTTTGGTAGTTAGTTTATGGAAGGTAAATGATATGGCAACTTCTAAGTTGATGAAATATTTCTATACCAATTTAGGAGAGGGGCAAGATAAAGCAAAAGCTCTGCAACAAGCCAAGTTGAACTATCTAAAAAATGCTAAAGGTGTAGCAAAACATCCTGCGTTTTGGGCTGCATTTGTATTGCAAGGAGATAAAAAGGCTATAAGCATAGTTTCTAAAACGAACAATCTAGGATGGTATCTTGCTATTGCTGCTGGAGTAGGTGTTTTGGGTTTAGGTCTGTGGAGGTATAATCATATGCGTCGCAAAAAAGAAATTGTATAAGTAACTTCTATAGAAGCTTGGTTTTATTTGAATACACCCTGATTCTTTATAATAATTATCTTCGTTATGAAAAGTATCATCAGAGTAGTGATGATCAACTTTGAATCAAGATTTATTGTTTTAGCCATCACAATGAGTTCTATTCTATTAAAGTCGAAATTTGCTATTAATGAATGTTAAACAAATTCTACATCCCAAACTATTAAAGTGCGATCATCACTACAAGAGATGAGCTGAGAACCATTGTTTATCCATAGCAAGCTATTGATAGAATTAGGGTGGCCTCCATGTATCATGGTATCAATAGTTCCAATAGGTTTGAACGTTTCGCTATTCCACAAACGGATAGTTTTATCTCTACTTGCTGTAGCTATGATTGGCAAATTTGGGTGAGGAGCTATATAGTTGAGCGTAAACCAATGAGCAGGAATATCTTCAACTTTCTTATAATTGTTGTTGCTGTTCCAAATGCGCAAATACGCATCTCGACCACCACTAAGTAGGTATTGCTTATCGGAAGTTAGAGCAAGAGCAAAAACAGAGTTATCGTGAGCTTGTTGTAATGTTTGCTTTATAGTCAAGCTTTGGCGATCCAATACATATATATTACAATCACTAGCCCCTACAATAAGTTCGTCTTGTGCAGAATTATAGCAGAGCGATCTTAGCGATTTATTGCTGAGTTGTAGTGTTTCTAGAGGTTTTTGCTGCTCTATAGACCATTTACTTAGGCAGCCTTGCCCTCCCAAAGAGTACAGTTCTTCTCCTATAGCTTCTATTGCATAGACCCCTTTTTTGTGGACTAAGCTATTTTTTAAGTTTTTGTTGGTAGCCAAATCTATCCAATGTACTCCTCCATACATATTTCCGATAACCAACCAGTGTTGTTTGGGGAGGTAGCACAATGAAAAAATATTGCCTTCTATTTGAGCCAAAAGTTGACCATCAGGAAGTTTTTGGTGCTCCCAAAGAGCTACCCAACCATCTCCACTAGCTGACAAAAAAGAGTCAGGAGAGGTATAAGGACTCAATGCATAAACTGCTGCACGATGCCCCTTTAGTTGGTGTTTTTTGTGGATAGAAATTGACATAGATAATGTGATAGATAGATTAGTTTGTAGTTAATGTGAATTTTGGCTTAGACTTAAGTAGTAAATTGTTATCTCTCAATTTTTTATAGGTTTTATTATTCATGTTTTTTTGTTTATTCGTGGATTTGATAATTTGTTTTTGCCAAATGATTGAATCACCAAATAAACAATAATAGCACAAACTAGCTAGCTAGAAAGATTCCAGACCATTTTAGAGTATAAATTAATCCGAAATTCAGATGTAGTTAGTACAAATAAGGAGCTAGTAATGTTTATTTTTTTAGGGCAAAATCTTTTAAGGTTTTTCCAAGTGTTTGTTTGTTTAATTGACTTTTTAGCCAAGCAGGGAAATGAAAACGCTCCCAAAGTTGAGTGCTTGCAGTACCCTTTTCTAGTTCTTGTAGCTGCCTGTATAGCTCTTGCATGCTAGCTTTAGTATCTGCTTCAGGTTGGCGTTGAAAAAAATCTAAAACCAGTTTTTCTACATCAGATAGGGTGTTGAAATATTTTTTGATTTGGCGTTTGGTGGAACGTATAATAGAAGGCAGTAAAAAGAAATTTTCTAATTGAAAATGAGCAGCTATTTGCAGTAATCGTCCTGTACGCAAAAGATCTTGACTAAATTCTATAGATCGTTTGAATATAAACTCATCTAAATAGTGTAGAGCCTGTTCTATATCTCCCATAAGAAATGCACCATATGCAAATCCATAGTAGAAATTAATTTTATGCCCCTCGTCAATCTCTTTATCAAAAGTAGTTAATCCTTCTTGTATAGTTGGGACTAGTTGTTGGTATTTTTCATATTGCTGTGTCTTAAAATAAATATCAGTGAGTAGGTTATAATGGAGTCTAAACAAGCGAGCGTGCTCTTTTCGATTTAGTTTGCGGTTCAGTTCTGTATCCAACTGATTCATTTTATCTAGATAGAGTTGGGCTTCTTCTAGGTTACCTACTTTAGTTGCCATCAGAACATAATTATTGATGGCATTAAGATAACTATCAAAATACAATTCTTTGAACTGAGGATATTGTTCAAAAAGGGTAATAAGAGCTTTTCGCAAATCTAAACTGTTGTCTAAATCACCCAACCATTCATAAAATAGGGATCGAATATTATAATAATGTTTAGCTGCATTAAAGGACTGAGCACTATCTGCTTTTTGTAGTAAAGGATGTTCCTGAATATAGCCAATGAAAGTATGGTAATAAGGATCATTTTTGAGGTGAATATATCGCCCACGCTGAAAAACATGATGCGTTTCGCTATTGAGTAAGGCGTAGTCTGTATGGTTTCTTTGCTTATCCAAAACAGATAACATTTCTGTTTTTAGAGATTTGTGGTGTTGAGGTTGTTCATTGATGTGGTGGAAGATATTAACCAAGTTAAATTCGTATTTAATTAGTTGTAGATGTTCTTCCCACATTTCGTAGTTGACTGCTATTTTTTTAGTGCGTTTGAGTAGTCGTTGTGTCTGTGTATATAAACCTTTTTGTAGTAAGGATTCTATATCAGTTAGTGCGTTACGTGTTTTGCTTTTTATGGTCCTTGCAGTATACCCCAAAATTAGGACCATTAGTTAAGTTGGGAAAAAAAGCTTAAATTAGTGCATATGAAGAAAAGGAAATTCACATCAAAGTTCAAGACAAAAGTAGTCCTAGAAGCTTTAAAGGAGCGTTCTACCTTATCTGAGTTGGCTCAAAAATATGAGTTAGCC
>JAAEPD010000455.1 GCA_024222455.1 Aureispira sp. | reverse complement strand
CTATTAATGCCTTTTCTCATTTATTTGCTGGATTAATTGCCTATCAATATTTAGATAAAAAACCAGCTATTTATTATCCTTCATTAACTAATGTTCAACATAAAGCTGCTTAATTTCTAATCCTTAGTTCACGTTAATATATTAACTCTTTTCGCAGGAAACAACCAATCCTTTATGCAAATTTGTGTAGCTGATATACAAACAGCCAATAACAATTCATCTTGGCAAAAAGATGCATCTGCTTCTTATATAGAAAATTGTTAC
The DNA here is from genome assembly GCA_024222455.1 of Aureispira sp. Taxonomy (GTDB): domain Bacteria; phylum Bacteroidota; class Bacteroidia; order Chitinophagales; family Saprospiraceae; genus JAAEPD01. The sequence goes on along the minus strand of JAAEPD010000455.1, from coordinate 2,701 downwards.
CCCAAAGCAATAGAAGGGAGTATAGTCATAGATCAAAACAGCAACTGCCTAGCAGACAGCATAGAACAACCTTTAGCAGGCACCATCATACAATTCCAAAAAGGCTCTAATATATACTACACTGGAATAAATACCAATGGTAAATATGTAGGCTACCTAGACACAGGCACTTACACCATATCAGTTAGAACAGCACATCCATACTATACAGCCTGTCCAAGTAGCCAACAAATAACAGTAGATACCAACTACAATATCCAACAAGTAGATTTTGTGCTACAAGATACTATTCAATGCCCCTATCTAGAAGTAGACATATCTGCACCAATCCTAAGACGCTGTTTCTCCAATAACTATTATATAAACTACTGTAATAGTGGCACAGCAGCAAGCTCAAATGCTTATATAGAAGTAGAACTAGATAATTTTCTAACTTATAACAACAGTTCTATTCCTCTACAAAGCCAAGTAGGCAATAAATATCGTTTTAATGTTGGCAACTTAACAGCAGGCCAATGTGGTGCATTTACAATAAATGTAACTGTAGATTGTAATACCGCTGTTCTTGGGCAAATACACTGTACAGAAGCTCATATTTACCCTGATAGTTTGTGTTTACCCTCTCTCCCCAACATGCAAATTGAAGATACTTGTATCGTAGATACCGTATTATTTACTATTTTTAATGAAGGTGATGCACTACCTCATGCCGTACAATATTGGATACTCGAAGATACTACTATAATTGATACTGGCTCTATACAACTGAGTACAGGTCAAGTACTGACTATTTTGTACCCAACTAGTGGCAATGCTAGTGTTTATCAATTGTTTATTGACCCTAATTTTAGTGAATACTTCCAAGTTTCGCAGCAAGCTATTTGCAATCCTGCTACTATCAATACTATTCCACCCTTTTTGCCAACTAATAGTTTACCTTTTATTGCTAAAGACTGTCAAGCTAACAGAGGCAGCTACGATCCCAACGACAAACAAGCTACTCCTGTAGGTCTAGGTACAGATCATTATCTACTACCCAATACCGATATAGAATACAAAATCCGATTCCAAAACACTGGTACCGACACCGCTATTTTTATTAATATCTTAGACACTTTATCTGCAAACTTGGATGTGAGCAGCTTACAAATGGGCGTTTCTAGTCACCCTTACACTTGGGAGTTGATGCCCCATACAGGCAACCTAAATGTTCTGCGCATTATTTTTAATCCTATTGATTTGCCAGACAGCAATGTCAACGAAGCTGCCTCACATGGTTTTGTACAGTTCAGCATCAAACAACAACCCAATCTAGTCAACTTCACTCGTATCGAAAATAGTGCGGCTATTTACTTTGATTTTAATGCACCTGTCATTACCAATACAGCCTTTCATACCATTTGTGATAATTGTATTCCTATCAATATTACAGGAGGTGGTTCAATTATTACATCTATAAAAGAGGTAACCAAAGCAGCTATAGAAGTTAAGGTATATCCTAATCCTTTCAAGGAACAAACAACCTTAGAGGTAGAAGGTGGGGAGTATCAGCAACTGGAAGTCGCTATTTATGATATTACAGGCAAAGAGGTTATGCAATATCAATCCAAACAAAACAGTATCATCATACAGAGAAAGAATCTACCTCAAGGTATCTATAGCTATCAACTTAGAGGAGATCAACAGTTGATTCATACTGGTAAATTTATTATACAGTAAGCACAACTTGCTATAAAAAGTAATTACTTAAAGCGAAACACCCTAAAATGTTTCGCTTTTTTTCATGGCTATTCTCAAGCAGCACAAGTTTTTATATATTCGTTATTATTCATAACCATGAATACATACTAACTAAACCTTACAGACATGAAACCATTACTACAAATTCTTATCTTAGTAATAGGATTAAGCACCCTGCTTCATGCTCAAACCACAACTATTCCGGACACTGCTTTTGAGCAAAAACTAATCTTATTAGGCATAGACTCTGACAGCACAATAAACAACCAAATACTGAATAGTGATGCTGTTGCAGTCACCAATTTAGATGTTTCTTATTCTGGCATTTCGGATTTAACAGGAATTGCGGCATTCTCTAGTCTGACTAATTTATACTGTGTTGGCAACCAAATTTCCAACTTAGACCTAAGTAATTTCATCAACCTAACGGACTTAGATTGTCATGATAATCAACTCAGCACACTAAACCTCAGTTCCTGCACAAACTTGACTACAGTACTCTGCTACAACAACCAAATAAACAATTTGAATATAACTAACTGCTCTGCATTGGCTACTTTAACTTGTTATTCTAATCAATTAGCTACACTTGATTTGAGCGTTTGCACTGCGACTTTAGCTTCCTTAAGCTGTGGTTCTAATCAGTTATCTAGTTTAAGCCTCAATAATTGCACAAACTTAAACAACCTAAATTGCAGCTCCAATCAATTATCCAACCTAAACCTCAATAACTGTTTTGCCTTAGCTACCATCAATTGCCAAAACAACCAACTTACAAACCTAAATCTAAATACATGTACAACCTTAAATACATTGCATTGTGTGCCGTCCTGAAATAGGTTGACAAAAAAAAGCAAGAATAAATGTCAGCAAAAAGAGGAAAAGCGAACAGCAAAAAGTTTAAACTAGGGAAACGGCGAACATTTAGTGAGCCATTAAAACAGAAAATAGTAAAAGATAT
>JAAEPD010000454.1 GCA_024222455.1 Aureispira sp. | reverse complement strand
TTACAAAAAGCCTTAATTGCTTTAGGGGAAAACTTGAAGATCACTAAAAAGGTGGATGAGGCTACTTTAACCGCCATTAATCGTCAAATCAGAATTAGTGAAAGGCGTTTGAACAATGCCTATCACGATCAAATGATTCGATACTATAATTCTATTGGGCATGGTACCAACAGCAAATATTTAAAAAACTGGATTAAATCCCTACAGAAGGATTATCCAAAATTGTAAACCAATGAAATCAAGTCATAAAATAGCTTTATCCTTTTTGATTGCAGCTCTACCCCTGTTTATCTTCTTTTTATTGCCCTCTCGTCCAAAATGGCTCGTGATTGCTAAAAAGGAGATTGGAACGGCTGAGGGCATAGGAGCACTCAACAATCAACGCATTTTAGACTATCACGCTACTACAGGAGGCTACAGCAAAGACTCTGTGCCTTGGTGTTCTAGTTTTGTGAATTGGGTGATCCAAAAAGCAGGTTATAGACCTACTGGAAGTGCTCAGGCAATAAAATGGGCAGATTGGGGTAGGAAAATTGATAGCCCCTGTAAAGGTTGTATTGCTGTTTGGCATTGGGGAAGTGGCAAAGGTCATGTGGGCTTTGTGGTGGGCAAAAGAGGATCGAATCTACTCGTTTTAGGTGGCAATCAATCTGACCAAGTTAAAGTATCTGAGTACAGCACAAACAAGCTCATTGCTTATGTGGTGCCTCACAATTATAAAATTCCTAAATCTGATTATCTCTAAATCCTTATAATCTTATGAACAAGCAAGACTCAGCTCTTTTAGTTGGTGGTTTATTCACTACAGCAGGAGTTATTTATGGCATCAAAAAAGCTAAAGGCTTTTTCTTTTTTCTCTTTGTATTTATCCTGCTCAGTGGCTTAGGCTCTCAAATTGGTTGGGCTATTGGCAAGAAGTCCGAAGAGAATAAAGCTTTAGAAGATGAGCTAAAAGAATTGTCTAAACAAACCACTTTATAATTATGGAAAATAATACAAGTCCTTGTGGCTGCCCAAAAGAAAAGGAAATCAAGCCTTGTGCTTGCCAAGAAGAAAAACCTGTTATCAGTCCTTGCTTTTTTGTTAAAACAGGGCTATTCATCATTTTTTTGTTGCTTGTCTATGGAGCAATGAATCCTAAAAAATAAGAACTCATGGCAGGTTGTACGGATAAAAGAGTCTGTTTCTCTAAAGAATGTACCTATCGAAAGGCTTGTTCTTGCACTTGTGAGAGTTGGTTTACAGATCCTGCTTTACTGCAAAAATGTAAATCAGCTTGTCACGACAATCCTAACCTAAGACATGAGGGCAAAGATAACTTCTTAGCCTTTTTGTGTAGGGATGGTTTTGGTCAAGCAGAAGTCTATAATAAAAGTGGTTTTATTTGCCCAGGCTTTGATCCTAAAACGGATAGTGAACAGGGGCGAAAATATACTAGAGACAAAGAGCAAGCAGAGGAGAATGCAGCACTAAGCAAAGAAGCCATGAAACAGCAGCTCCTGTTTTTGATTGTATTGATTTTAATCTTAGGTGGATTGGCTTTGATCCTAAAACCTAAAAAAAAGACCTAGACTATGTTTGAGATGATTGGGCAAATTATTGGAATGGTTGGACAGATGGGGACATCCATTGGTAATGTCGCTAAAACTGATCGAGATCTAAACAGTCGAAAAAGAGATTTAGAGGATTATTATAATAGTGATAAAGAGTATTGGAACTATGAGGAGCCTGACACCGAAAACAAAGGAATAAGCAAGCTCACTGGAGCTGTTTCTTTTGGTTTTTTACTCCTTGTTATCTTCTTGATTCTAAAATCTGTTAAATCACCTAAAAAATAAAGTTATGGGCTTAGGAGCTGGACTTGTAGATATAATTGGTGGGGCTGCGACTTCGTCTAAAGAACAAAAAATAGATGCTTTAGAAACTAAAATGGATCAGGAACTTTGGGAGTATCAAAAGCCTAAGAAAAATGAGAGCTTAAACAGCTCTTATAAGTATGTATCCATTGCTCTAGTTTTATTGCTTTTTCTATTCCTATTCAAAACTATTGATCCATTAGATAAAAACAAATAATTATGAAAAGAACTAAAAAAACAACTGCTCGACTTAAAAAGGGTGAAAAAATACTAGGTATTGGGGCAAATGGAGATCGTCAAAATCAAGCGATTCCTGCTCATATTATCACCAGAGCTTTGAAGAGAAAAAAAACTGCTAACCGCAAAAAACGCAAATAACTATGTTTGGTTTATTTAAAAGTCCGAATATCAAAATAGAAGATACCGTACAGGCTCCTAGATCTAAGGCACACCGCTATTGGACATCTAAAGGCTTTAGAGAGTTTTATACGAGCTTTAGAGGTGGTTTAGCTTTGCCTAAAAACATTGCTCAAAATTCTGAAAGTCCAATCAAAATACAAGAAGTCTTTAAGCTCAAAGGTTTCCAGTTTGGTAATTGGTTGTCTAATGAGGATCGTTACAACTATTTGGCTGCCATCTATATTTGTTTACATGACCTAAATAAGGTGCTCAAATTTAAAGGGGCGAATCTTGGATTGGACAAGAATCTAGTGATCTCTTTTGGTGCTCGTGGCTCTGCAAGGGCTTTAGC
>JAAEPD010000453.1 GCA_024222455.1 Aureispira sp. | reverse complement strand
GTTGCTTTCTGCTGTTGGTTTATCTTCTTTACAACTGATTAGGAAGATAAGGACTAGGATGATTGTTGTGTATTTCATGGGTTGTTTTTACTCACTATATGAATTTCTAATGTCATGTATTTCACAACACTTCCCTTGTTGCTCTTTTGAGAATTTTAGTTTCATATCAGGATCAAGGTAGCTGTTTAAGATTTGTTTATAGTTACCTTGTTCATTTGCTGCCTGCATAGTTATTTCAGTCTGTAAAAACTCTCCTTTTATCACAACTTCTTTCCAACCAATGTAGTTGTTGTCCTTGCTTTTAGCTACTAATAAAGCCTCTATATTAAGTGGAATCTGTCTGAAATCTCGTTCATAAGTGTTTTGTACTAGGTTCGTAGTTACTAAAGTTTTTACTCCTTTAAAAACTAAAAAAACTTCTAGTTCCTGATTTTTAGGAGAATTATTAATTTTTGTTTTTGTTTTGTAATTATTAATTTTAATAGTCTCAGAACTAAACTCAAATAAACAATCTGTATTCATATATCCTGTTTTAACTGCAAGTGTTAAAATAGGATAAGAAAAGAAGTTTTTATTATTACTATTTTTATTATAGCTTTCTTTGATTTTACGAACCAAATCAGCAGAAAATGGTTTGTTATTGCGAGCAACGGTATATTTTAGAGCTGCAAATTTTCTAAAATTAGCAGCTTGAGCATTTCCTTCTTTTTCTAAAAGTTCAGCCACCATTTGATCTACTTTCCAAAGTGCTAGATTAGTATTCTCAATATACAATTCTAATCCTTCTACAGAACAGGCTTTTAACAAACAAGAGTAACGAGCCTGAAATTCTTGAGTAGCTATCCATGTTTGTCCTATATTAGACCATCTTTCTTCTTTATAATCAAGAGAATCATTTTCTAATACACTACTTAAAAGAGTTTCTACCTTACAATTGCTACTTATCACAAAAGGTTCTGGAGCTTGTATCAAAACCTTTTGAAGTTCAGTGTTTTCTTTGTGGAAATTATTATATCCTTGAGGTTGCCCATCTTTGCTATAAAGTGCATTCAAATCGACCAAAGACATAGTTTTATCTAGGTCTTTGGGCTCATTCCAAACCAATTCTTCTCCTTTCCACTGCCCTTCATATTGTTGTAGTCGAGGTTGAGCAAGAGATGTTTGTATTTCTATGCGTATAGGCGATTTGATTTGTATATCCGTGGTGTTTTTGCTGCTCAAATCTAAATAAAACATACCACCTGTTTCAAGCATATTGCCTTGTGCATCTAGGGTAGACAATCCGTTGTTCATAGCATCTTCTAGGCTAAGAATATCTTGCCATTCTATTTGGATAGGTGTTGTTATCAGCTTGCCATTGGCATCCAAAAAATTATCTTTAGGAATCTCTAGTAAAGTACCTTGCTGACTAAGCAGCAAGGTGTCTTTAGTTGGATCTATCTCGAAAAACTCAGAAGGATTGGCTGCATTTTTTTGCCGAAAGGCTCTGTTGCGCTTGGCATTATATTTAGCTGCTACTTCTTTGTTGCTATTGTTGCTTTCTGCTGTTGGTTTATCTTCTTTGCAACTGATTAGAAAGATAAGGACTAGGATGATTGTTGTGTATTTCATGGGGTATGGATTGTCTTAGAGAAAATATATAAGCAATTTATAATATCAATCTTTTATACATCTAGTATTACATCCGAAGGAATTGAAAGGTCATTTAGGTTGGCACAGCGGCAAATATAGTTATTTTGAAGGATAGAAGCAAGGCTTATTAGAACAGTATAACCAATTAGCTCATATCAAAAAAAACAGGAATAAGAGCAATCCCTTATTCCTGTTTGTGGTTACTTTTATAGAAGTATTGAATCTATTTATTCAAAACCACTTTCTTGATAGATTGTCGGCCATTGATGTGGAATTCTAAGATATAAACACCACTACTCTGCTTACTCAAATCTACCTGCACAGAAGACTGCTCTCCTGCCAAGTTTAGTTGATTGCTGATTGGTTGACCCAATAAGTTACGAACTTGTACAAAACCTTCTGTTATGGCACCCTCTACATTTATAGTAAACAATCCTGTAGTTGGATTTGGCGCAATAGCGATAGTAGGAGTTGCCTTTTCTACAGATTTAGTGTTGGTAATAATTACACTAGTAGAAACATTGCGTACACAAATATCAAAGTTTTGGCTAGATGCACTATCCAAACTATAGACTCTAATCATGTAAGTATTACCTGGTGTTAAACCAATTAGAGTATCTGTGTTTTGAGTAGAACAACTCAAGCTGTTAGGTGTAGTGCAAGCATTTTCCAGTACTTCGTGTACTAAGACCATTCCACTACCTTGAGTGTTAGTAATATTAGAAAGCTCTACAACCAAAGAATCGTTCACAGCAGTGAAACTATACCATACATCTCTAGCTACAGTACCTGTACAAGGATCCATAGAAGGACGAGCATTAGCAGTAGAACCAGCTTGCTGACTAAGGCAAGTAGGTGTAGAACTAGCTACTAAACTTTGAGGGTATAGCATCCCATCATTATATGGTCTATTAGGGTCAGGAGTAGTTGCTAAATCGGCTCTCAAACCACCAGAAACTAGAACACCATGCATTAAGGCAACTTGACCTTTTGTAAATGCATTCATGCAGCTTTCTTCAGAATAGTCCATATAGTTTTCAATCATATCTACAGAGTCGCCTGGAGTACCAGCAAAACAAGTGTTTTGAGTAGTGTCACAAGTAAATTGAGAAGGTAGACCTGAATTAGGTGTGTCCATAATACCGTCATCTACTGTACAATCAGCTATACCAAAATTAGCAAAAGGGCCATCACCCCAAATATGACGCATTCCCAAGTAGTGTCCCACTTCGTGTACTGCTGTTCTACCTTGAGTATTGATAGTGCTTGGAGGCCCAAAAGGAGAAGTTACAGTATATACAGCACTTCTATTTACTATTTTGTAGTCCAAAACCACACCTTGCAAAGTGGAGTCTGTAGAATAAGAACCTGCTGGCCAGTTAGCCATACCAACTGGAGGATAAGCAAACCCTAAAGTTCCACCTGTTCCCATGTTACAAGCCCATATATTTAGATATTGTTTGGTGTCTAAGGCATCACTACCACCATTACTAGTCTGTTTTACCATATCTGAAGTAGCTGTACTTGGTGGGAATCCTGGGTCGAAAGTAGTTGTAGCTGTTTGTTTCCAAATAATAGTATCCAAACGGAAGGTAATTTGTGGATTGCCTACTATAGAGTTGAAGAATGGACGTAAGTTAGCAGTATCAGGATTAAGTCTTCTATAGTCTTCGTTTAGAATTTCTATTTGCTCCAATACCTTACATTCCGATATTTTTTCAGCAGCTGTATTCCACACTACATGAAATGCAACAGGAATGGTATAGCTATTACGTAATTGAGCACTGTTGTTGCCTCTTTGCTTTGCGTCTTCAAAAGCAGCATTAGCAGCTTTGATAAAACCAGGATATTTAGCCTCCATTTGTTCTACCCCATGATCGTATAGACATCTTACATTTGCAGGATGTTGGTGTTGAGCATGTAGAACTGTACTAAAGCACAGTATAAATAGTAAAATTGCTTTTGTGTTCATATTAATTTATTATTTGAGCTCTGGATGAATTAAAAATCAACACAAATATAAGATTTTTGGATCAAAACTAAACACAAAAAAAGAGATTGCCTTTATAGACAATCTCTTCTAATAATTTTATAGTGGTATGTTACTCAATAAGCTATTCCCCTTCAGGCAGAATACGAAGTTGAAAACCATTACCATGTATATTTACAATTTCTATATTGCTATCTTTTTTCAGGTATTTGCGAAGTTTAGTTACAAATACATCCATACTACGTGCCGTAAAGTAGTTATCTTCGTCCCATATTTCTTTTAGGGCAATGCTTCGAGGTAGTATATCATTGACATACATGCAAAACATGCGGAGAAGCTCTGCTTCTTTAGGCGAAAGTTTATCTTTGCTCTCATTAGCTCCTCCTGGATCAAAGGTAAGGATGCGTAATGGATAATTGAAGTGATATTGACCAATAGTGAATTCTTTGGCTTCTTGTTTTTGTCGTTCTGGTTTAGCACTACGTTTTAGTACAGCTTGTATGCGGTACAATAGTTCTTCAGAGGTAAACGGTTTTGAGATATAATCATCAGCACCTAGCTTAAAACCTTTGATCACATCCTCTTTCATTGTTTTTGCGGTCAAGAAGATAATAGGAACATTTTGGTCTAGTTCTCTAACATCTTTAGCTAAGGTGAATCCATCCTTTTTAGGCATCATCACATCAAAAATACACAAGTCAAAACTATCTTTTCTAAAGGTAGTTAATCCTGCTTCTCCGTCAGTCGCTAGAATGACATCATAATCGTTCATCTCCAAATAAGAGGACAACACATCTCCAAAATTCTGGTCATCTTCTACTAAAAGGATTTTACTGTTGTTACTCATAACTCAATAGGATTGTTAATTAAGTAGTATTATCACGTTGGGTGATATATTGTTAAAATTGTAATAGTATAAAAGTATACACGAAAAACTATACCTAGTTTTAAAAAACGACGATTAACTATCGTTTTTTAGATATAAAATCTAAAAAACACGACAAATGGTTGGGTAAGCCTGCCATATTTTAGCACAAAACCATGTGTTTTGTACAAAAAGAGTCGTATTTAGTTAATCAATATGTTTGTGTGGAAAAGATAAAATAAAGGTACTTCCTTTTCCTACCTCGCTTTTTACATCAATATCTCCAGCATGAGCCGTCACAATTTCTTTGACATAACTTAAGCCTAAACCAAAGCCTTTTATATCGTGTATATTACCTGTAGGGACTCTATAAAACTTATCAAAGATATGTTTTCGAGCCTCCTTGCTAATACCCAAACCATTATCTTCAATCATTATTTGCACTCCAGTTGCTATATTTCGAGCACGAATAACAATAGTTGGTTTTTGGGGAGAATACTTATTAGCATTATCAAGTAGATTATGAATTACATTTGTGAAATGTGTTTCATCTACCTCTATAGTAGGATTGCTTAATTGAATATCGGTAGATACTGTTCCTCCTTTTTGCTCAACTTGTAGAGCCATTTTTTCGGCTGCATTTTCCAAAATAGAACCGACCTGTATTTCACTAATATTTAATTTAAACTCTCGTTTATCAATTCTAGCCATTTGGAGCACCTTGCCCACTTGACTATTCATCCGTTTATTTTCTTCTTTTATAATATTGATAAATCGAACAGCTTTTTCGGGTTTACCTTTTTTGATCCAGTGATTAATGGTATCTGTTGCAATAGAAATAGTAGCAATAGGCGTCTTGAATTCGTGCGTCATGTTATTCAAAAAATCATTTTTCATTTCAGATATTTTTTTCTGCTGAAAAATAATCTTAATCGTAAAATAAAAACAGAAAATGACCAATCCTGTGAAAATAATAGTCCCTATCAAGTTAAGCCAAATGCTTTGCCATACAAACCCTTGACGAGAAGGAAAATCAACAACTAATTGAGCCACTTGTCGATTAGAACTAGGGTATAAGTTAGCTTGGAATCTAAAATTTTGAGGTAAGATATATTGAGCCTGATTGTTTTTGCAGAGCTGATTAGTCATCACAAAAGTATCTCGGCGATTAGAAAAAACAGCATAAGCATAAGGTGTTTCAATCCCTTTTTGAGCCAACTCTTGTGCTAGAAGCTTATCAAGGAGGTTCATACTTAGGCGCTTATCTATAGATACATCTTCTACTATACGATGGTGTACAAAATAGTGCTGTATGTTTTTGACAATCAAGGGGTCTTTTTGCCCTTTAGTCCAAGTTCGTTTAGTTTGATTAAGCTGAAACGCTTCTTTTATGTTACTAATATCTATCGTATCCTGTGTAGCACTATAGCCTCCAATACTAGAATCTGCTTGCAAAAAAGTCGAAATTTCTTCTATTTCTATAGCTGTAGCAATCTCTTTTCCTGCATCTGTTTGCACTATCAGTTTAGGAATGTTCATCAAGTTGGCCGTTTGGTCCATCTCAATCTGTTCTAGTTTAGATACTACATGATCTAAAGCTGCATGCACATTATTATCAAAAAGCTCGGCATTGAGGCGTAGAGTAGAACCAATAGAATAGACCTGCATGCCTAGTATTCCAAGCATAGCAAAACTAATAACTAAGGTGATTTTCCAAATTGATTTTGGATTCATAAACTAGTGAATTGGCCTCGTTTAATTCTAAATAAAATATAGGTTATCAAGATTTGATTTTAACAAAAATAAAAATAATAAAAGGGGAAAATCTCAAATGGGAGCTATTAACTTTTAGTTAACCCTCTATTTGTGTTTTGGAAAGGGTTTGATTGATCCGAATACTAAGAAATTTTAAAAAACGGTTTAGAAATAAATCAAATATAAGGGAACAGAGGGAAGGTTATTGACATAGATGTATAGACATGTAGATATATTTTTGCTTAAAAAAGCAGTCTATAAAAGTCGATTCACCTCAAAAAAAGCAGTTTAGATTACTTCTAGTAATCAAACTTCTCAAAATAGTATAGATTATGATTCTTATTAGCAAATGTATGTGTATTCTATTATTAATACTTACAATTAGTCATCAGAGTACCGCACAACATAGTACCAAGAAGCAAAAGAAAATAATTACAATAAGCTCAACCGAAGATTTATCAGAAGTTGATAAGATTTTTGCTCCTAATATGAATATTGATAGAACTAATAAAGAAACACCTAAAACAGAAGAAGACAAGGCACTAGAGGCTTTGGCTGCTGTTTATATAGATGCTCAAAAAGAAAATGATGCATTAGAGCAAGAACAAGAACAATTAGTAGATTGGTATTTTGACTCTCCTGCTACCATCAACGAAACTACTCCTTCGCCCAAACAGAAGAAAAAGAAAGAGGCTATTTCTCGGAAGAAATAACCTCTCATTCTACAGATGAATAAACTCAACTGAATGGGCCTAATGAATACTACTCACTACAATAGATGGGTAGTATTTTTATTTTGGTGTGTTGTGCTTAAAATAATACCAATTATTATTTTAAATCAGTATCATAATAAACCACGACTTCATTTTTGATCGATTTCATTTTGTCGTTACCTACGTCAAATTCTTTGCGTAGTAAATCTGCTTGCCCTTTTACATGATAAGTTCCTCCATTTTTGCTCAATTTGAAATTGGTAGTTGCCTTTTTTGTAAACTCTTTGATGGTTATTTTTAGATCTGCGATATAATCATCGTTGTCTATGTTTTGAACATTACTGATTTCAACTGTAGCAATAGGGTAGTTAACCCCATCTAGGTATTTTTCTGTTTTCAAATCGTTTGTGAGGCGTATAGTTCGCTCATAAACAGAGTTGATGTCAATATAAAGAGTTGCTGTTAGCTTTGTTATATCATCACCAGGGATACTAAGTTTAGCAAAAATCCACTTTCTGAATACAGCATTAGCTTTATACAAAGGCGATTCAGCTTTGAACCCAAGTGTGCCAACAGCCTTTTCTGGCCATTTGCTTGGGTTTGTAGACCCTATCCCAAGAGTGTTAGAACAACCTGAAAATAGTGTCAATGTAGGAGCACAAATAATTAAATAAAACAAATTTTTCATTAGAGTAGTGTTGTGAATTATAAATATTGGTAATTCCTATAGTACGGGTTTTAGGAAAAGGTCTATTTTTACAATCATGTTGTTACTTGCTGCAGAAGGGCCTGGAGGGCCTTCTATAGAGTATGTTTCCATCAGGTCTTTAATGTCAAAAGAAGATTTTACATGCAAAAATATTTGACCATCGTCATCTACAAAGGGTTCTAGCTGAGTAGGTGCTTTTATGGTTACGGTTTTGAACATCAGTTTGAACTCTGCTTCTACTTGTGTGTAAGTAGGTTTTCCAAGTTCAATAGTTGCTCCCTTTTTAGCACGAACTTTTAAGAAATGTAAGGATGCTGTTGGATAATTTTTGACTTTGAGCATTTTGTTATGCACCTCAATATCCAAATCTTCTAAGCCCATTGTTACAGAAGAGGTGTTAACCTCAAAACTACCTTGCAATCCTGAAATAAGCAGACTGTCTGGGTTTGCAAATTCTAATCCTCCAGTTATTTCTCCAACGGAACCAGAGTATTGATGTAAAGGAGGTGGAAAATAGAATTGTAAATCAGGCATTTCTTTACCTTCTATAGGAGCATAAACCCATTTAGAGGCTAGTTTTAGATCCTTGATAATCTTACTGCGTTCTTGCTTAGTTGGAGGAGGAGGTATTGTAAAACCTAAATCTTCCCAGCTAACCATTTTTATTTCCTCATTTATAGCAGATACGGCATCGCCTAGTTCAGATTCTTTCCACTGACGTAATAGTTCTTTGCGCATATCTTTTGCTGCATCAGCAAAAACTTTCCGAATATTGTCAAAGCTTCCTTCTTTAGGAAGCTCAAATTGCTTATAAATAGGATTAATACAGTCATAATGTGAGTACATCTCATAGGTAACCATCAATTTACCATTGTTAGTAGCATAAGGGTAGTAGTTTAGATAAAAAATCTCATTAGATAACAAAAAGTCTTTTCGGGTATGAAAGTTAAACCCATCCATTCCTTTTTTGAGACCAGCCCAAACCTCATTCATGAAAAGAATAGGGTTGAAGTTATCAGGAAAAGTACCCTTTAGTGGTGTTATTTTGGTTTGAACGAAAAATTGAGAACGGCCTTCTTCCCAAACCAATGCATTCGCTACGGGATATTCCCCCGCATCAGAAGGGATTAAGCGCACTGTACTAATAAAGTTTTTGAGGCGATTGAGTGTAGTATAACGCCCTTTGTATACTTTTCTACCAAGATAGTTTTGGTAGATAATATAAGGTGTATAACACACTTCTTTTGGAGCACCTTGTCGTTCTATATCAATGACCTTGGCAGGGATTCCGATAGAGTTGATGAAAGAATCTACTCGAAGAATTTCTTTAATAGTGAATGGACTTTCCTTGCTTTGCTGTATAAAAATAATCAGCTCCTCTTTTGGACGCTCAAAATTAGGCTCATCCATTTGTGCTAACAGCAAATTGGCTGAGCTGAGCAGCAACCCTATTACAAGAATAGTTGTTGTATGTATTGTTAATATATGTCGTTTCATTCTATATGTTTAACATCTTAATAAAAAAGGTTTTGAGCTTTGTTAATTCCTGAGAACCATCAAAATTCAAAACCTTTATGTATGGACTAATGTTCAGAATATGAAAAATGGGCATTGAATATCTATTTTATATAGTCGTCTCCTGTAAGTGCTTCTTCCATGAAAGCAACTAAATCGTCAACCTCACTAGAGCTTAAACCTAGAGGTTCTAGCAATAATTCATCTCTACCAATACCATGAGGGCGCATGGCCTCCGAGTTGTTATAATATTCTACAACATCTTTTAGGTTGCTAATACTTCCATCGTGCATGTAAGGAGCAGTAACAGCTACATTACGTAGAGAAGGGACTTTAAATTTTCCATTGTCGCCACTATCTTTAGTATAATTAGCTCTGCCTTTATCATTATAAGTTTGACCATCATAAGTGCCGATGTTTTCGAACTCACCACTTGTGAAATCATTTCCCATATGACAATTCACGCATTTTCCTTTACCTCCAAAAAGCTCTAAGCCTCTTTTAGCTTGATCAGATAAGGCAGATTCATCTCCAGCCGAATAACGATCATAAGCACTTTTTGTTGACAAGGTTCTCTGATAAGTTGCTAAGGCCTTACCCAAATTTTCTTTAGTTGGAATATTACCATAAATTGCTCTAAATTCAGCATTATAATGTTCGCTTTGAACCAAACGTGTAATGGCTTCTTGCACAGGCATTCCCATTTCTGCATGATCCTGAATAGGATTCAACGATTGTTGCTCTAATGTTTTAGCTCTACCATCCCAAGAAAAACTTGTATAAGAACCTAAGTTCATAGCAGATGGAGTGTTTCTAGCAGTTTCTTGTCCAAAGAGTCCTTCGCTTAATGCTACATTGTCAGCAAAAGCAAATTCTGGTTTATGGCAAGATGAACAACTAATAGACTGATCCTGAGACAACAAAGGGTCAAAAAATAGCTCTTTCCCTAATTGTTCTTCCACACTGAGGTCAGACTGCTGGAAAGAGATAAGCATAGGGGCTAGTATTCCAATAACAACAATCCATTTAGTCCAAAAAAAAGTTTTCATAATTATAATTAAAAGGAATAAAAATTTTAATAAAACAGTGATTTGTGATATTGCTGATCAATAACTATGCCGTTTTGTAAGTGCTTGATTTGCAGTAAGTGTATTAATTTTGTTTATTGATTTCAGCGCAATTTGGGAATGTTTTCTAAGGGTTTGTGACATGCATAAAGTTGTGAAAATATGATCATTTTCTGTTTGAAGCAGTATTGGGCAAATAATATTTTACTTTGTGTACTCATCTCCTGTTAATGTATGCATAAATGCCTCTAAATCGCTAATCTCTTCTGTTGTCAACCCAAGAGGGGTTTCTAGCAGTTCATCTTTTCCTATACTATAAGGGCGCATCGATTCGGGATTATTATAGTATTCTATCACTTCTTTTAGAGTTTTGATGCTACCATCATGCATATAAGGGGCCGTAATCGCTACATTGCGTAGAGTAGGAACCTTAAATTTCCCATTATCGGATTTATCTTTAGTGTAGTTAGCTCTGCCCTTATCCATGTAGGTTTGGCCATCGTAAGTACCAATATTTTCGAACTCTCCACTTGTGAAATCATTTCCCATGTGGCAATTCACACATTTTCCCTTGCCACTAAAAAGTTCTAGGCCTCTTTTAGCTTGATCCGAAATTGCTGCATCGTCTCCTGCCACATAACGATCATAAGCACTTAGAGTTGTTAGGGTTCTTTGGTAAGCGGCTAATGCTTTTCCTAAGTCTTCTTTGTTAGGAATTGTGCCATATATAGTTCTAAATTCAGTATTGTAATGTGAGTCCTCTACCAAACGAGAAATAGCTTCCTGTACAGGCATTCCCATTTCTGCATGATCTTGAATAGGATTTAATGACTGTTGCTCTAATGTTTTAGCTCTACCATCCCAAGAAAAATTACTAAAAGAGCTTAAGTTCATGGCTGTAGGAGTGTTTCTAGCAGTTTCTTGACCAAAGAGCCCTTCACTTAAGGCTACATTATCAGCAAAAGCAAATTCTGGTTTATGACAAGAGGCACAACTAATAGATTGATCTTGAGAAAGTAATGGGTCAAAGAATAATTCTTTCCCCAACTGTTCTTCATGTGTAAGTGTTTGGTTTTGAAATGCAAATAGTATGGGTGCTATTATACCAGTTGCAATAAACCACTTGGGCCATTTTTTTTTCATAAGTGTATTTAAATTCTAACTAAAATAATTTTAGTAGGGGGAATTGTATAGTGTGTGTATTTAGTGTTATTGGATGGACCACATCTTGCTATTAATGTTATCTCCTCCTATATTAGACGATGCTGTATTGTAATTTTCACCATTCAACTCTTTTTCTTCAGAAGGATAAAGGAATCGGCTAGGTAACAGGTCATTGTTGTTGTTATTGCAAGGGGCTACCAAAAATCCTAGAGAAGACCAGTTGTTATTTTGAATGTTTAACCATCTTCTAACCTCAAAGTAAGGTTCCAATCCATGAAAGAATAAGGCTACCCATTTTTGTTCCCAAAGTTGAGTCTGTGTGCCGTTGTAGGCAACACCTGAATTGTTATAAAAGTCGTTAAAATCAGTCCACCCAAAATCCTCTAAATCTGCATCATGATAGGTTATAGAATTCTCTATTCCTCTTTTATAATAACTTGCAGCATCGCCACTAACCCAACCTTGTTGTATGGCTTCAGCTATAATAAATTGTACTTCGCTATAGCTCATGAATACTGCTTGAGCCTTATTGGTAGCAAGTGGATGATTGGGATAGTCATAATAAGCTAAACCTAAACGAGAGCCATCCGTATCACAACCATCAGCACCATTGGTCCAACCTAAATATTCTAGGCTGTCTTTTTGGTTTATAGTAGCATCTGTAGGACGAGCATATTGTCCTAAACGAGGGTCTTTAGTTTTTTTAAGACTACTAACCAGACTTTCTCCAATACGTACAGCATCAAAATCGCCTGTTTTGAGTGCAATAATTGGATATTGATTAGGAAAGGCATCTAAATAATTAAGGGCAGCATTATCGCTATTAGATTCCATGATAGAACCTGAGGTGCTCAATATTTCGCTCATTTGAGTAGATACGTTTATTTTTTTGCTGATATGCAAAAGCAAACGCAAGCGCAAGGAGTTCCCAAAACGTTTCCACTTGTCAAGATTGTTATTATACAAGATATCGCCACTAATGCTACTATTGGTATTGGTCAATAAATCATTAGCTCTCTGAAGAGCTGCTAATAAGCCATCAGTACCTGTATATATATACTCTTGGCTATCATAAATAGGTTTGAAATTATCCAATCTATTTCCAGTCACAGCTTCCATATAAGGGATATCGCTGTAAGCATCAGTCAATACCGAAAAAATATAAGAGCGTAAGATAATAGCTACGGCCTCATAACTTTGATTTCCATCCTCTTTAGCAATATCTTCTAGGTTATAGACATTGCGAAGAATATCAAACAATGAAGTCCATGTATCAAAACTTCCCCAGTTATAAATATCTACTTCTACCCGAAGGCTTTTAGCGGTAAGTTGAGCTGCATTATTACCAATAAGATAAGATTGGGTGACCATTGTATTAGAGAGATCTCTCAATACGCCAGGCAAAATATTATCCATGTTTACTTCGCTAGGTTGGTTGGGGTTAATGTTCAAATCTGATAATTTTCCACAGCTCTCTAAGCTCAAAATAACTACTAATACTATATATATAATTCTCATGATTGCAAAGATTAAAATTCAATGTTTAGGTTAATACTAAAGCTTCTAGTAGAAGGCAGTTGACCACTTTCGAAACCATGGATAATTCTATTACCTCGTATAGAATAGGCTTCTGCATCTATAGATGGTGTTCTGCTTATTGAGAACAAGTTTCGTCCTAATAAGGTAATACTTGCTTTTCTGATGCTCACTTTCTCTAACAATCGGCTGGGTAATCTATAGGTCAGACTCAACTCTCTTAGTTTTACATAACTACCACTATAAGTAGCCGCTTCTATATTGTCTCTATTAAAACCATTACCATAATAAGCATAGAAATAATCTCTAGTAGGCACTTTTACTGTATTGGCAACCAAGTTTCCATCAGCGTCACGCATTACACCAGAGCCAACTACGCCACCTTCATTAACTAAGGTATGTGTTGGGTTTCCAGCTGCATCATAACTAACATCGTATTCTACGCGTCCATCAAGTGTTGACATATTCAATCTGTAATCATCTTCGTTGGTGATAGTTCCACCAGTATTGAGCAAGGCATGTGTTCTAGAGTAGATTTCTCCACCAATTTGGCCATCCCACAAAAAGCTAAATGAAAAATTTCGATATCTAAATTTTTGTGTGATTCCTAGTACTACATCTGGTTGGTATGTGCCTGCAGATACTTTTTCGGTGGTCATCAGTGGCAAACCATTTTCATGGATAATATTACCATCATCATCTTTCTGGAAACCTAGTCCTACTAATTGTCCATAGGGTTTTCCTACATGTGCCTCTAGCGACAAGTTAGAACCACCATCATTAGGAAATAAATCTGGGACAATTTGATAACTGCTAAGGCCATTAGGTAAAGCAATTACTTTGTTTCTGTTGTGATAAATATTAGCATCAATAGACCAGCTAAAGCTTTGTTTTTGGATAAGTTCGGTGTGTAAGTACAATTCAAAACCTTGATTCTGAATTTGCCCTCCATTAACCAATTGGCTAGAATAGCCTGAGCTAATTGGTGTAGGAATAGCCATAATCAGATTTCTACTTTGTTTATTGTAGTAAGTCGCATCCAATGTTAGACGGCTTTTGAAAAAACGTAAATCAACACCAGCTTCAAAAGTGGCTGTACGCTCTAGTCTCAAGTCTGGATTGTTAAGATTTGGATTTTGGTTTGCAATAGGGTATTCTCCCCAAGAATTGTTATAATCATAAAAATTACGAGTGCGATAGGGGTCTGTATCTGATCCTACAGTACCGTAAGCTATACGCATTTTGGCGAAATTAAGAGGAGAGTTTGAGGGGAGCTTGAACATTTCTGTTAATATCAAACTTAATGTGCCGGAAAAGTAGTAATTGTTTAAGAAAGAAGTATTATTAACTGTACTAAATGCATCATAACGACCTGCTGTCTCTATATGCATCATAGTTTTATAAGAAAAAGTCGTAATAGCAAAGAGGCTATTGATCCCTTTCCTTGAGTAAGCCTCATCAGTTAGGATATTTGTTTTAGAGTTACCTAAATTATAGACACCTGAAATATTCAATTGAGGTGCGTTAACTCGAAGCATCTCGCTAGATTGGCGCATAATATTACCTAAGGCTGTAGCTGTAAATTTAATAACTTTATTTTCTGGCTCAAGCAAATAAGAAAGTAGGCCCTCTATATTTAGTTCTGTAAATTTGATGTCGTCTCTGCGATAACTGCCAAAAGGAGCCCCTCTTGTAGAAAATGCCCTTTGAAAATATCTAGCTTCATTCCGAACATCTGCACTACCTCTAACACGAGCACGAAGACTTGGTAATATATTTATGTTGACTATTGCATCTGCAATAAACCGATGGGATAAAAAACTATTGGTGTTTTCATTGACTAACATCCAAGGGTTATTAACCCAAAGTTCTTCTACATAACGCTGCTCTATATTTTCTTTACCTGATTTCCAATAGTTTTTAAGACTGTTGATGTCCGCATTTCTTGGGAACCACAACCATCCATAAGCAATAGAACTACTCTCGTCATAGCCAGCATTAGGAACATTGTCAGAGCCACTTAGACTATAGAGTGCATTGGCTCTAAAATTTATTCTTTTAGATATTTTTTGACCAAAACCAGCCAACATGGTATGTCTATGCAGGTTGCTATTTGGTACAATTCCCTCTTTGTATAAAGAAGAAAAAGATAAACGAAAATCACTAGCATCAGCTCTGTGTGATGCTGAGATGTTATTGATAGTTGTAATTCCTGGGCGATAAAAATCCTTAATATTGTCAGGCGTAGAAGTCAAAGGAACAGCTTCCCCATTAGAATCCCATTGTTTGGCTAGTGTTCCATTTAGTTTAGGACCCCAGTTCTCTCCAAAAGCATCATAATAACTACCTGTGTAGGTTGTGCCCCCGTTGTAACTATATTTTCCATATCCTCCAAAGCCATACTCATTTTGAAAGTTAGGCAGTTTTAGAATTGTTTCTAGGGTAGTTGTAGAGTTAAACCGAGCGCTCCATCCATTTTTTTTAGGAGCATTTCGGGTTGTAATCAATATAACACCATTAGCAGCTCTTGACCCATATAAGATAGCGGAAGAAGAACCTCTAAGTACAGAGATATATTCAATATCGTCTAAACCTAAAATTTGAGCAGCATTGCCAAAATCTATAGTGCTTGATCCATTTAGGCCATCTCCTGAGCTGAATAAATCATTAGTGATAGGCATACCATTTACTACAAAAAGAGGCTGATTACTTCCTGACAAGGAAGATTCACCTCGGATAATAATACTAGCGGAAGCTGTTGGGCCTGCTGAGCTACTCTTGATGTTTAGACCTGGTGATCTACCACTAACAGAGTGTAAAAAATTGTTTGTTTTTGCTGCTCTAAGCTCATCTGTTTCTATTGTCTGTATAGCATATCCTAATTCCTGCTCTGTACGTTTAAGGCCCAAAGCTGTCACAACTTCTACTGTTTTTAACTCATCTTCTAAGGTGATTATGAGTTGAGTAGTGTTGTCTTTGATTATTACTTTTTTTGTGTTAAAACCAATACAAGATACTACTAAGGTATCACTTCTTTGGGCTTTGATCTCAAAACGACCATCATAACTTGTAATAATATATCCTTGGTCAAGCTTGCCATTTATATAAACACTGGAGTTGGAGAGTGGAAGATCATTTTTGTCTTTGACCATTCCTTTTACTACTTGGGCATTGACAATTTGGGTCATAGCCACAAGAACTAACACAAGCGAAAAAATAGAAAAAGATTTGAAATTAAAATCTTTGGTTAAAAGAAACATAATGTATGGTATTATAAAGTTTTATTGTTGCTTGATAAGGGTAGTAAAAAATAACTACAGATTTGAATAAGGAAATTTCAGGACATAAAGGTGGTATTTTTTTTAAAAAAAATATGCAAGAGTTTTTTTATAAAACTAAAATGAAATAAAATATATAAAGTTTTAGAAGTTAGTTGTTTATGTATTTTTAAAAAGCAAAACCTATCTCGAATAGAGATAGGTTTTGCTTTTTAAGTGTATTTTGTGACGTTTAAAATATTGATAATTTGTGTGTTGTTAGGTGTGGCTTGTTTCTTTTTTTAGTTGTTTAGTGTATAATTCGAAATATTTTCCACCTTTTTTTATCAATTCTTGATGAGAGCCATCTTCAGCTATTTTCCCTTTCTGTATGACCAAAATACGATCACAGTTCTTAATAGTAGACAAACGATGTGCTATAATAATAGAGGTTCTACCTTTTAGTAACTGTTGAATACTCTGTTGTATTTTAGCTTCTGTTAGTGTGTCAATAGAGGAGGTTGCTTCATCCATTATGAATATTCTAGGATTAACTAATACTGCTCTAGCAAAAGACATTAGCTGTTTTTCACCCATCGAGAGCTGACCTCCTTCTTCACCAATTTCTTCATCCAATCTATCAAAAAACTCCACTGCACCAACCAAATCTAGTGCTTTTAGGATCTCTGCGTCGCTAGCATCTTTTTTTGCATATCGAATATTATCACGAATTGTACCCGAAAATAAATGGGGAGTCTGCAAAACAATTCCCATCTGAGAACGTAAGCTTTGGAGGGTCTTTAGTTGGTAGTCTTTTCCATCTATCAAAAGCTGCCCAGCAGTTGGTTCATAAAACCTAGAAACCAAATTGGCAATTGTTGATTTACCCTCACCCGTAGCACCTACCAAAGCTATAGATTGTCCAGCTTTTATATTCAAATTAAAATCCTGCAAAACAGGATGTCCTTTTACATATTCAAATTGGACTTGCTTAAACTCTATGTGACCATTAATCTCATGAAAAGCAGTTGCTTTTTCATGATCTTTAATATCAATCTCTTCGTCTATCAAAGAAAATATGCGCTCTCCAGCCGAAAGGCTACCCTGTGCTCGTGCATAAAACATAGAGATGTCTACAATCGGAATAAAAATTTTCATGGCATAGTCAAAAGAGGCCACTAAAACCCCAATAGTAAGTCCAGCAGGAACGGCTATAGCCATTTTCCCTCCAAAATAGATAACAAAGGCTGCTGCCAATGAACCTATCAGGATAACTACAGGAATATACATAGCGGTATAATAAGATGCCTTGAAAGATGCTCCACGCATGCGATTACTCAGTGCTTGGAATTCTTGGCTTACACGCTCTTCTTGAGCTGTACTTTTATTGACCACTATACCATTAATATGCTCACTATAAGTAGCGGTTAGATCACTATTGGTCTTTCTTGCATCACGAGAATATTGGAGTACCAACATTCTGATCTTAATAGAAACGACTAGCATAATAGGAATCGAAACAGTTACTATTAGGCCTAATTGCCAATTATAAATCAGAAGAACGCTGAGACAAAAGGTAATCATTGTACTTCCCCATATTGCTTCCAGAATCCCCCAAGATATTACCTCTGCTACTCGGTCTGTATCTGATGTCAATCGAGTAAGTAGCCAACCTGATGTAGAGCGATCATAAAAAGAGAAGGATAAGCGTTGCAAGCGATTGAACATAGCTTTGCGTAGATCATACATAACATACTCCTGAATCCGTCCAGTATATTTTAGGAAGAAGTATACTGCTATAATCTGTATGATGCCAATCACTACAAAAATACCTGTATAAAAATAGATGTTGTAAAAATCAATTGTATAAGACAAACCCTGATCTGTAGCTTGTTTGTAAGCTTCTAGTTCGGGGGTTACTGCCTTATCAATCATTTCTAACATTAGTAAAGGGTAAATAGCATCAGCAATTGCTACCAACGCTACCCAAAAGAGTATCCCAAACATCCATCTAGGATATTGCATTGCGTAGCCTAAAATTCTTTTCATGAAAGGCCCCAATGCATGTTGATCATTAAATTCTTTATCAGAAAGTTTATGTGTCGCCATTATAATATATCGTTAATGCCCAAACTCTTTTGAGGGAGTAGTCAACTCCAAAGAATTAGGGGATACTAATTAGTCTATAACTAATTTTTTAATATGTTTTATTCTATGATCTCTATCATATATTTTAAGTAGATAAAGACCCTTGTTTGCAGGAGTATGAAACTGATTACCCATTTGGGTTATTGGATGAACCCGTCCATCAATTCCTATCAATTTTAGATTGTCTGTTGTATTCAACCCTTCTAATACAAAACTGCCATTGTTGGGATTGGGATTTATGGTGATAATTTGCTTGCTATCCTTTACCAATTTATTAGAAGTCGTTGTATAAATTAGGTTCAAATCATCCAAATACAAAAAACGATTGTAAGGATTGGTACCTACACCAGCTCCATACCACTGAGAGGAAAATGCAATAACTAAAGAATCTGGTGATAACCCTGTTTGCAAATCTTGAATTTGAATTTGGAAATAAGTCCAGTTCTCTGTTGGTACCAAAGTAGCACGAGTATATGCAATTGTGTCAATCTTATTTAAGTTGTGATTATAACGTTTGTATAAGATGTAAACTAAAGCTGAGTCTACTGTAGAAACAGTATCTGTATATTTGTAATACCCTTCTAAAGCAAAGGCTTGAGTGCCAGCAGGGACTCCTGCTTTTGTCCAATCATTGCCCCAAAACTGTAAACTTGTATCTTGACCCAAAATCATCCAACCTGCAGCATAGTTATACCAAGTATTGACTACAGCCGAATAGTTGCCTAAATAGCTATCTGTGCTTTGTCCTACAAAAGAACTCCAAGGACTCTCATAAAACCAAGAAGTAGGAATGGTATCTTGGCTAGTTACCTGCCAAGTTTCAAAGTCACCATAGATATTAGGAATTTGAGAATAAACTGTAGAAATGCTAATTGTATATGCAAAAAATAGAATCAGTAAATTTTTCATAAAAAATTGTTTTTGAATGATTTAATTAGCATTAAAATACAATAAGTTTAAAAAACAGTAAAGGTGTATTTTTCCTGTATTCTTGTACATTTAGTTTAATTCCGAATATCATCCTCTATTTTGACTTGTATGTCATATACAGATTTGTAAAAACCATTAGCTTTTAGGAGTTCTTGATGATTGCCTGTTTCTACTACCTGTCCCTTGTCTAGCACAATGATCTGGTCAGCCTGTTGCACAGAAGTCAGTCGATGAGCAATCACTAAGGATGTTTTTTTGTGCATTCGTTTGTTTAGTGCTTGTTGTATATTGTATTCTGTTTCGGTATCTACAGCCGAAGTAGCATCATCTAAAACCAAAATATCTGGATCACTCAAAAGTGTTCGAGCTAAGGCTACACGCTGTTTTTGTCCTCCTGAGAGAGTTACCCCTTTTTCTCCTACTACAGTATTATATCCATCAGTCATTTTACCTATGAAATCGGTAACTGTAGCATCTTTGGCTACTTCTAGCAATATTGTTTCTTCAACTTCAGTAGACTTATGCAACCCTAGACTACCATTTCGAGTAGCTTTAGCATAGGCAATATTATCCTTAATGGTTGTAGAGAACAAAAAAGGTTTTTGATGTACTACACCTATCTTACTTCGTATTAGACTTTTATTATAATTAGCCAATGGTTGCCCATCCAGTAATATTTGCCCACTATCTGGTTCATAAAAGCGCATCAGTAGTACAATAATTGTAGATTTTCCTGCACCTGTACCGCCCATAATAGCTAGAGTCTGTCCTGCTGCTATTTTGAAACTAACATTGTGCAAGGCAGCTCTACGCTGTAGAATTGTGGTTTCTTTTTTACCTTCTTTTTTCTCTTGATGAGGATACTGAAAAGATACATTCCTAAACTCAATTTCGCCTTTTAATGTTGCTATAGAGTCTATTTCTCCACTGTAATCTTCCTCCGGAGCATCAAATATTTGTTGAATACGCTCCATAGCCACAGAGGCCATACCCAACTGAGATACTATTCTACCTAAGTTACGCATAGGCCAAGTCACCATTACCGAATAGGTAAAAAAACTAGCATATTCACCTATAGATATTTGTTGAGTTAGCGAAAAATAAGCACCTGCAAAGAGTGAGAGCGCAATCTGAATATTAACTAAGAAGTCAGATATCGGCCAAAATTTCATATGTAGTTCGATATGTCGAACCCCAATATCTCGTTTTGCCATGTTCTGTTTAGTAAAACGGTCGATTTCACTATCCTCTTGAGCAAAAGCTTGTACTACACGTATTCCCGAAAGATTTTCTTGTATAATAGCTGTTAGCTTATCTTGCTCATCTTCGTGTTCACGCCATACTTTTTGTTCTTTCTTAAAGAAAAGGTAAGAAGTCAGCACAATAGGAAGTACTAAGGAAATAGAAATTAGGGTGTAAGGAATATGAACTATCCACATCATCATAAATGCACCTATGAAAATAGCTCCTAATCGAATCAACTCTGTAATTTGGGTCCCTATAAACTTACGAATGGTATCAATATCGCCTGTACAGCGTTGAATCATTTCGCCAGTTGGAGTTTTATCTATTTGTGCTAAAGGTAGTGCTTGAATATGTCCAAATAAACGATCTCGAAGCTTCTTGACCGCTTGCTCTGTACTGTTGGCCGTAATAATACTAGCTATAAATCGTGTGGTAGCTTGCAAGATGGCCAATACTGTAAATAATATACCTATACAAATGAGTATCCACCCTAAGTTGTTTAGTTGGATTTCAGGAAGTATCGAATAGAATAGTTGGGCAATAGCGTCTGTATTTGTTTTGATTTGTTGCCCCCCATTATGGAAGAAATTGACAACTCCATCCACTGCAATTTGGAGTACTTTAGGCTCAAACATCCTAATGATAGATGAAATAGCCAATAGTAAACCTGCAAAGACATAGTGCCGCTTCCAACGATCTAAGACCATAAAAAGTTGGTAAAGATTGCGCATAAGCAGTCTTGATTTTTAGAGATTAAAAAAAGATATTCAGGAGTAGGATAGGGCTCTCCAATGTTCAAATATGACATTGAAGGAGTTTTAAATTTAAATACCTTTTAAGCAGGTGATGCTAGATTCTATTCATAGTATTAATGAGCTTTTGGCAATTAGTGTAATTACCTCTGGTTAGATAAGTTTAGGTGAAACATAGCTTAATTGACTTTAGTTCCAAGCTGTAAAACGAGTTGAATCCTAGTAGTTGGAAGATTATTAGGTGTTTGTCTATTTCTATAGAATGTTATTAGGTTTTAATCTTTTTGAGGTGAAAAATATTCGCTTAAGTGCTGTTAGTCAGAATTATAAAAAAAAATAAAATATTTTGGACTCCTTATTTTAGGTTGAAAACGAGTTAGGTAGTTATGTATATTTTTATTATATTGAGCAGGTTAATCCCCTTTATATATTTGAAACAAAAAAAATAAAAAACATGAAAAAGTATGGACTCCTAGTTGCTGCAGGCCTTGTATTTGGCATGGTGGCTTGTGATGTTGATGTATCTGAAACAGGTTCATCTATGGCATCTAAAAATTTTATGGAAGCAGCTCCCCAAATGACTACTGTTTATCAACATCCTGAATTTGGTCTTCATGGAGATGAGGGGGCCAATTCTAAAATGTTTGAAGGTGAAGTTGTAAAAGCTTTTGCTACAGGTAATGGTGCGGAATTAGGTGTACAACTCAAAGGTGAAAAAGGCCAAGAATTTCAATTTAATGTGAATGGTCCTAAAGCAGGTGATTTTCCTGCAGGTACTCATCTTAATATACGATATAAAGTAAAGCAAGATACCCTAATAACAGGTGTACGATTAGCTACCGAAGATATAGAAACAGCTGTGGCTGGTCTTAGTGCCGAAGATGGTTATCAAGCTGCTGTAAAAACGAATATGGAAGATGCAGAGTTTACTATCAATGCAATGTATAGTAATGGATCAAAAAGTGATATGGGTAAATTTCTTGCTGTTCAAAGAACGGGCGAGGCTAAGCCTAAAATGTTTAATGCTGCTTTTGATAGTGATGTAGATAATTTAGAGCGTTATAAAGACCAAGAAGTTGTGTTATATGGAGTAGTAGAGACTAAGATTGACGGTAGTAGCTGTAGGACACTAAAAGAAGCATGAGAGTTAGAGTTCTAAGCAACTCTTTAAGCATAAAAATAGCGATGATCCTTCTTGCTTGGGCCATCGCTATTTTTTTTATGCTTATATATAGCTTATTCTAAAAACCTAGTTCAATGTTACATTAGTCTGTGAAGTTTTTATAACTAATCTATTGTTAAGTTAATTATAAAGGTTTACTGCTATTGAAATGCACAGACTATCAATCTTATTGAGGTCCAGGGAAACTACTGACATATTTGATCTTAAAATCTTCAAAACTATCTACAACCTGTACTTTATAGTCTTCAAAACTAGTTACGATTTCCCATTTACCAGGACTATCTGCAAAGCTACTAACTTTTTGAACATGCAAGTCAGCAAAGCTGTCCACTACTTTTACTTTGTAGTCAGGAAAGCTATCCACTAGTTTTATTTTACCATAAACTTTATTAGCAAGTTCTCTAGACATTAGATGTAGGGTTTAGATTATTCTTTAGAATTTTTTTTCGCTTCTTCTTCTTCTCGTTGAGCATCCAATACCAATTGGAAATTGTTCACAATGGCACCGACAACCAAGTTCATCATAAGATAGGCTGCTACAACCATCCAGGATACATGATAAATTGTAACTGTTGTATTGGAGGTAGCAGGGATGGTATGCCCCCCAACTTCGACTTCAACTTCTTTGCCATCTATAAAGACAGTTTTTGTTGTAACTTGTTGGGTATGCTCATTATTGAGCAAGTTATAGCGCAAATCCGTCCAATCTTCTCCTGTTAGGATACGAAATAGAGTGAAAAAGGCTTCGAAGAGATCCCCATAGGGGTCTGGATTACTTATAGTTAATTCTAAATGTTCAGAATTTTGATAATCGTGGTTTTTGAATAATGTAACTCCAATAATTGCATAGATGTACATGATAAGCAGAAACAATACAGCAATATAGGAGAGTGATCGAATAGAACGAATCAATACTCCAATCAATACACGCAGTTCTTCTATAGCTCGAATAGAACGAGTTAATTGAATAATACGAAGTACTCGAAGTGTAGCCCAAACACTATTTTGGCTTTCGCCACCTTGATGTTGTACTAGGATGTCTGCTACTTCTGGAACAATACCAACGACCAATATAAAAATATCGAACCAGTTCCACCAGTCTGAAATATAGTCTTGTGTAGAGGTTCGCCCTTTCCATCGTATTATAACCTCTAAAAAGAAAATGGAAATAATAAATAATTGGATATAGTGCACGTACTCAGGAACACCATCATAGGTCTGTACTCCAATGAGGATACCATTGATAACAATAAGTAGTAGAATCGCAAAATTAAACCAATTGCTATTTATAATCCGCTGAGCCCTAAGGCTACCTTTCGTTTTCATTGCACTCATAGCTGAGATGGTTGTTCGGGTTTAGGTGATACACCTAAGTTTTGCTAAGTTATTGAGTCGGGTGTCTTTTTTGTCAATTTAACTTATAAATCTCCTGAAAATAGGTTTTTTATAAGATGCCGAATATCAAAATTAAAAATTTAAGCCATAAAACCTAAGTTATTAGGCCTTAAATTTAAAGTTGGAACAGTTCCTATAGAGCTTTATAGGCTGTTTTACATAGTTTTTCCTTCTTTGCGTAGTTCTTTTTTGATTCCTTCTTGTATATCTTCCATACAAACCACATCACTTCCTCTCCTTAATGCGGATAGGGAACAGAAACGTAGGACATTGATAATATTACCTCCAGTCACTTTGTATTTGTTAGAAATAATACCAAAATCAACATCCTCATCTAGTTTGACTTTCCCTTCAAAAGTATTGGTCCAAATCTTATAACGTTGCTCTACATTGGGAGCAGGGAAATATATCATAGATTGGAAACGTCGAGTAAAGGCAATATCCATATTAGCCTTGAGGTTGGTTGCCAAAATAACTACTCCTGGAAAATCTTCTACTCGCTGTAGCAAGTAAGCTACCTCTTGGTTGGCATGTCTATCTTTAGAGTCGGATGTGGCTGTACGTTTGCCAAATAGAGCATCGGCCTCATCAAAAAACAGAATCCAGTTCTTATTTTCAGCTTGGTCAAATATATTGGCCATGTTTTTCTCTGTTTCTCCAATATATTTAGAAACTACCTGAGAGAGATCAATACGATATACTTCTAATGAAGTAGATTTACCAATCAAGCAAGCTGTTAGTGTTTTACCTGTACCTGGAGGGCCATAAAATAAAGCTCTATAGCCTCGTTTGAGTTGTTTGCTCAGCCCCCATTTGTTCATAATGGTTTCTTGGTGTTCCAACCAAGCTGAAAGTTCTGAAACTTCAGCCAGTACATGAGGATCTAATACCAAATCAGACCAATCTAGGCGCGTAGAAAGGCGTTTGGCTGGGAATTTAGTACTAAAGTCAGGTTTATAAGGCTTCCCGGAAGTTAGGAAGGTTAAATATTCATCACTAATCTCTACACCACTACTCAACAAAGGCTCATTGCTACGATGTATATCTAGTTTTAGTACATTATGCTTAAAAAAGAAATGTTCTGGTTTGAACAACTCAATCAGTTTGATACGTTCTTCCAAATCGTTGCCTGCCAATATAAACGAAGCTGTTTCGCCTGTAGGCAAAAATCCACTATGATAACGCCCCTTAAGACCTCCAAATTCAGTGTAAATACGGTCGTAGGTCTTATTCTTGGTGAAAAATATATCTAATATTTGAGGGTTGATGTGTGGAGCCATGCTCAAGGTGAGCATTATGCGTTCTTGAAAACTCATATTAAAATGCTTCACAATTCGAGCATAAATAGAAGCATCATCGTCCAAATTAGGCATGGGAACCTCAAATACATTGGAATAATCACATTCTTTACCAAAATAAAGTTTGATGCGAGTATCTATTACCTTAGAAAGCCAGGTTAATTCCTTGCCAATGGTGTGTGCATTTTTAGCAGTAGGGGAAAGCATGTTTAGTGTGTTGGTTAGTAATTAGGCAACAAATTATACTAAAATTAGCAAATTTTCAAATCTAAAAATCAAAGGGTTATTGCCAAGTAGTTGGAAAAACATAGCGCAGAGTGACTGCTCCACGAGTAAGACTCATCCTAGGAAAACCTAAAATAGGCTTCCAGTCTATAGCAATATTGACAGGTGCATGCGTAAATGTATAAGAAGCTCCAATAGCCATAGTGGCACCACCTCCAAGGTAAGGTTTTTTGCCATGTTCTGTAAATACACCTATATACCCCCCAATACCTGCAAAACCTGAAAACCCAGTATCGAATCCAAGATCTAAGTGAAAGTGATAAAGTGCCTCAAACACCCATCCATTTTGAGTTCGCTTGAGCTCGTCTATTTGGAACCCAATGAGTCCTTCTATAGCTTGCTGTATACTAGGAGTATAAAAAATAAAACGTTTGTAACTCACTTCAAGAGAAGTTCCTCCACGAATCCCTAAAGCATGGTCATAATACTGTGCTTTAGAGGCAAAGTTGAGCCCAACTATAAATGTTAGAATAAATAATAGCTTTTTCATATCAGTAGTAGTTTAATAGAGCAAACGTATCTAAACTTATTTAGCTACTTTTTGCAAATGTTTTAGTGTTTAAATGTTGAAAGTTTAATGTGTTTTGACAATACACAGCTTCTATTTAGGGTTGTGGTCTGCTTAAAAGCAGTTTTCAAACCTTCGAAAGATCTAGAAAACTTATTTCATATTCAACATTCATTCATTTAACATTCAAAATTTTAGATGCAACCGCATCTAATGAGTTAAGCTTCTGTATAATTTTTGATATAACAACCCAACATTCTACAAGTATTGCCAGTTGTTAGTTTTAAATTAACGAATGCTTGAGGAGACATAGTTTGTCCCACTTTAAATTCTTTCCAATAATTTTTTCTATTGTAGAGGTGTTCCCAAAGTTTGTTGGCCTCTGTTTCTCCTTCATTGTGCCGTTGTTGCAAATAGGCCCAATGTCTATATTTTTTAGTTTTTATAACTGGGGTGTCACCAACTAAAGCTAAATAACGCCAAGGTTTGCCAATGTATCGAAGGTCTTGTGCTTGGCGTAAGCGTAAACCCACTCTAGGCGATTTTTTGAATACTGTTTGACGAATTTTTGCTCGCTTGACTAATTCAAAACCACTATTGGCATCAGCCATACCCATTTTAGAAATACAAGTAGTTGCTGTATTCCAAGGACCATCTATATAGTTGTCTGTTGCCTGATTCCTGTTGCTATCTAATGGTTGTAAACCTCGAATCAAGATGCCTCCATAGTAATCTCCTAGCTTTTTGAATACAATATCTAATCCTGCTCCATGTAATCGCCAAGTACCATTTGGATTCTTTTCGCCATGTTGATGAGCAAAATTATCTAGAGCCTTATCTTTATCAAATTTATTATAATAAAATTCAATTTCTGCCAATTGATAATAGGAGTTGCCTATTCGCAAATCATAGTTTTGGAATAGATCGGTGGCAATATGATCAAAAGAAACATCTAATTGGCTATCATCAATCTGTAGGTTCAGCATCTTGATGTAAGATTTGTTTGAGCACTTCTGGATGTTGTTTCAAGAAATAATGCCAGTAGTAACTGGAAAGGAAATATACAGATTTTCCAAACTGCGATTTTTCGTGAAAATGGATAATCACTCTGCGAAAAAATAGAATCTTACTTTCCTCTACTCGATCAATACTATCATAAGTATACTTGAACGACTTAAAAAAGTTAGAGACATAAAAAGCATTGGTATCTACAGCAACCCATTTTATCCGAATAAACAACAAATACAAAATGCCCATAGTAGATATAAAGAAAGACCAAACTAATAGCCTTGCAGATGTAGGTGTAAACGGATCTTGTATATTGTCTAGCGATATAAATAACATCACTAAAGCTGTGCCTCCCATAAAACAACCCCAGAACATAGGGAAGAATTTAAGAACGAGTGTCCAGCGAGATGATACAACATGTGGTTTCATAATAAACTTTAGCTGAATTTTGCGCCTAAACTATTGAATAGCGCATCTAATAAAATGTATTCTTAGCCTATGAAGCTTTTCTAATTAACAGGAAAATAAAAAACTATTCTTATTAAGACAAGTCTTGTAGGAATAACGTTATGTTTAGACAACTTCATCCCATAAAATTAACCAATAAAATGAATTACCTTAAACTTATTGCCTCTATGTCTGCATCTTTATTTCTTTTTTCTCTGAGTTTTGCTCAAAACACAGCTTTATATTACACTTCTACTCCCCAAAAAGGGACAGCTGTAGTAGATGAGTTAGGAGAAACTCGTTATATCGATTTGAATGAAAAGATAACAATAATCCAAACATTTATATATTCTATTCAGAATGACAACAGTGAATATATGTTAACGTTTTATGCTAAAGATATGCCTACCAAAAATGGAGCAATACTCAAAATAGGTAAAAACTACTATAGATTGAATGGATATGGTACAAGTATGATTAATCCTACTAAATCTAAAGAAATGTTTGCTTCTTTTACAGGAGTTTTTAAGGCTAGCCATGCTCAAGAAATTGCTAAAGCAATAAATCTAAAACTACAGAAAAGAGATCATTTTGGGCACGAATTAAATGTGGAATTCAAACCAGATAAAAAGTTTTATAAGCTAGGAGAGACTATCAATTTTGAAATGTTGTTGACCAATACAAGCGATGTAGCTGTTGTTTATAATCATGGAGGACAATCCCGAGGAAGTTATAAAGGTCGGTGCAATTATTTTTCTTTTGAGGCAAGCCTAAATGGGCAAAAACTAGAGGAATTGGGGCCAAATTTAAATTTTGGAGGTTTGGAAGGGAATCCTACTCTAAAACCTAATCAAACTATAAGCCTCAAAGATGAGCTGACTAAATGGTTTAATTTTGATAAACCAGGGACTTATGAACTAAAATGTAGCTATGAATTGCATTTAGAACTGCCTAGAGATAAAAATACAGAATTGGAGCATCAAAAATATGCCCATGAGCGTTGGTCAGATAGTGTGCAGCAGATCATAACAATAGAAGTGAAAGAATAGCTCAGTGATACACAAGCAAAAAAAAGCACTAACCTTATTTTTAAGGTTAGTGCTTTTTTATATCAATTAGGGTAATCTATTTACCTTTCTTTTTAGTTGGTGCTTTTCCGAAATCAAAGATTAGAGAGAAGCGAAGTGTGTTATCTAATGGATTACGTTGTCCCGCAGCCCATGGAATAAGATAAGAGAAGTTGATATTAAAGATATTGTATCGAATACCTAATCCAACAGTTAAGAACTTACGGTTACCTTTGAACTTGTGTTCATTGTAGTGACCAAAACGAACTGCGAATTGTTTGTTGTACCAATATTCTATACCAACAGAATACATGAATTCTGCAAACTCTTCAGATGCACCACCTGGAGCATCACCAAAAGAAGAGAATAAAGCTGCTGGAACAGATTGTTGCTTGTAATCAGGAATCCCATCTGCAGGAGAAGCATCAAAATCTGGATTGTCAACTAGATTGCCATTGTCATCTAAGATTTTAGACTTAGCAGGAGTAGGTACCAATAACTTGTTGATGTCAAATGCAAGAGTCAAGGAGTTATGCTCATCAAAATTATATTCAAAAGAAGCCCCTAGTCCTAAATTTGCAGGAATATAATCCCTATTTGCAGATTTAGTATAAGACACTTTTGTACCAAGATTAGAGAACACTAAACCAGCAGTAATAATAGCATCCTTTTTAGCTATTTTCATTGGTTTGCGGTAAGTGAATGATACATCCGCTGCAAATGCATGTGCTGGACGCATTGTTTGTCCACCAGCTACAGCTCCATTTCCAAGATTAGAAAAGACATACTTCAAGGTAATACCAGTAGAGAAGTATTTGCCGAGCTTACGAGCATAAGCTGCAGCCAACTCAAATTCATTTGGTTTTACTGTTTGAAGAGGAGTACCTTGTTCGTCTGTGAATTGGATGCTTCCTAAAGAGAAAAAGCGTAAGCTCATTCCTATAGTTTGCATATGATCAATATGCTTGTATGCCGAAAGATAGGCTAAAAACACATCATTTAATCCTAGTGCTCTTAACCATGGTGTGAAGGTAGCTGAAACGCTAAAATCACGTTCTCCAAAAGTAAGATTAGAAGCATTAAAATGCATAGAGTTAGGGTCTGCAGATAATGCAATACCTACATCTCCCATAGCACCAAAACGTGCATCAGGAACTATACGCAAAAAGGGAACAGCTGTAATAATAGTGTTATTACAATCAGAACCATCTACAGATGTACCTCCAAATGGACAGCTAGTGTTGCCACCACTCAATTGAGCTTGAGCTTGGTTGGAGAACAATATTGCTACGATGAGCAATGAATAATATTTAATAGTTTGGAATTTCATAAATACAACTTGTTGTAACAAAATAAATATAGTTTAATATAAGTTGTCTGCTCTAAATCAAAGAGTTAATACAGTCTAAGAGCAAAACTGTTGCGATAAAAACAACAAGGTAAATATTAGGCCATATAGGGAAATTTTTTGTTAAGTGTCAAAACGCCACAAAGTTACAAAAATATCAAGGGATTTGCTAGTGAATACTGTGACAATAATTTGTCAAATTTTATTCTACCCTTGTTTAGAGGGAACATATTTGCCTTATTATGCTCCCTCCTAAGGTTTTATTTTAAGATGACAAGCTTCTGAAAATCGCTTGCTTGTTGACTTTTGTCGTTAGTGCCCAATGCTTGTATATGTACCTTGTAGATGTAAACACCTCTACCGATACGCTCACCAAATTCATCAGAGCCATCCCAAGTGATATCTGTAATACGATAGCCCAGATTCTCCTCAGCACTAAGGTCTCTATTAATTGTCTTGACTAATCGTCCACTAACTGTAAAAATCTGCACACGCACTTCTATATCTTGTGCAGGATAGTTATGCTCAAACTGAAAAGAAGTCTTATCTGTAAAAGGATTAGGGTAGTTGAGTACATGTTTTAGCGCAACCTCTGCCGAGTTGGTTACTAAAAATTCTGTTTCACCTTCACCAGGATTATTGTAAACATCCCATGCTTTAACATGGATATTATGCAAGCCTTCTTCTAAGTTTTTGAGTGGATAAATAGCCGTTCCTCTAGTATAATCATCTTTCTCTGATTCGTAAAAATCATTTAGTATATACTCATTTTGGAGAGCTGAAGGATTTTTGAGTGTACTGACTAAATCATGTCCAATACTATTTCCAACAGTATTAATACCATTTTCGTCATAAAGTTTGACAAACAGTTTTGGGTTAGCATCTGTAATACCTCCAGGAGCAAAATGTTCGTTGTTCATGAACACTAAAACTTCAGGGCCTTTGTTGTCTTGAACAGCTCCTTGATTGGTGCCCCCAATTACTACCCCGTCATAATTGCCATTCGCATCTTCGCTAGTACCATCGTGTGCATAATAAGAGATTCGACCATGTCCAATATTATAATTAATATCTTTAGGGACTATGAATGAGAATTCGAACTTACCATTAGTTACACTTGCATTCCCTTTGAAAATTATTTTTTTCTGTACATCAAATGTTTTTACATAACTACCCGCATCATTTGCTCTAGTATTGATGGCATCAGCTTTATCGTATACTGTTGGTGTAATAAGACCATTAAACTCACTAAGTAAAGTGCCTGATTGATCTTCTAACTGACCTGTAATTGTTACTTTTTGTAATGCTTTGATGGTATCTTTTCCTGAAATAGCTTGACTATTGACAGATAATGTTTTTACATTATATTTGGGATAGGCCAAGGTCATAGAAGGATCACCCAATAATGCATATTTCCTAGAGTTAGTAGCACTTAAAAGACCTGAATTATTTTTAGCTAAACGAATAACATCACCCAATGCTGGCATTTTGCCATTAACAGGTTTAAACATTTCTCTAAATGTACTTCTTGCCAATACCTTGTTGGATGAGGCAACTACTACACGTACAGTAGTCAATAAGGCAATAGCACCACCACCTGGATTGAGCAAGAGCAGTTCACCTGCGCTGACACTACTTGGATCATCATGAGGACCGAAGGAGCAAGTTGCTGTTATGAATAAGGGTAAATTATCCTCGTTTTTGAGTGCATTAATATCTGAAGAGGTAAAAATACGCTCACCTGCCCAGCCTCCAGCACCACCATGACCTAAATAATTAATGGCTAAAGATCCTTTAAATAAATCATCAAGAATAGCGTTTTGAGCATCTGGATAACGATAACCTCCATTGGTTGAAACTTGGCGAAATGCATCTACATAAATCTTACTAATATTATAAGAGGTATCTCTTCCTGATATTTCTACTGCAATGCTTTCTGCATCGTTGAGGTGTAGGTTGTTATCTTCATCATCTGCTACAAAAGATAAGCGGTTTCTCCAATCTCCAAGTGTGCTTGGAGAACTATCATAACGAATAATTTTGTCAACAACTATATCGGCCTCTTCTCCTGTACGGAATGGTAATCGACCAACACCAATATCTAGCAAGTTATTCGCTGTAATGCTCCCTTCGTTATCATCTAACATGGCAAAATAGTCATCACTAGTATATGTAGATAGTGGGTCATTGGATTCTACAGTTTGATAAACTGGAATATAGTTAGGATTATTTTCTACTGTTCGAGCTGCACCAAATGCTTGGTAATCAAAAGACCCTGCACCAAATAATAGTAAATATTTTAGCTCATTTGCATTAGCTGCCAACGCTCTGTCGTACAACATTTTTGAAAAATCTCGAATTGCCGTAACATCAGCATTTCCAGAAGAAAACTCATTGTAAACCTGTTCTATCTCCACAAGTTCTACTGTCATATTACTAAATGAACGACGATGATTAGCCAATTTTTTAGCAGCACTTTCAAAGTTTCGGTGATAAACAATAATTAAATCTGGATAACTTGTTATTCCATGTAAATTTTGATTGCTAACATTTCCAACTGCTTCAGGAGTAAGGAAACTGTTATCGTCAAAGGCAATAAATTCATGAAGAGTAGTGTCTATAGTGGCTCCAAAAACTCCATTTAGGTGCTCATGTTGATGTATCTTATTAGGTCGTGATACATCCCAAATAGTAGCACTACCAGCATTAGATAGTTGATAAGTAGCATTCGCTTGATTGCCAATACTAGCATCTCTGAAACGGAACTGACCTCCAGGAAAAATTAGCTTACAACGAGCTTGGATAGTTATATAATCTAACCAACTGTTTGCAGATGTGCTAGAGTTGGAGTATTGTAAATTTATATTAATAGTATTGCCAGTAGCAGTTACCTTGTCATTTCTATTGAGGAACTGAGCGAATGAAGAATAGATGTAAGTATTAGATGCTCCAATAAAGCTAGAAAAATAATTATTTCCGTTTATAGTAGAGTTTATAGTACTACTAGAGAAGGCTCGTGTAGCCATGCGCAACTGTATATTAAGAGGTAGCGTGTCTATGCGGTCTCTAAATCTGAAACTAAAATTACGGCTTTTGGTAGTTTGAAAAGACTCTCCAAACCATTGTCTACCAGAAGGAGGTAATGCAAATTCTTCTTCCATTAGATTGATTGATTGTTCTTCATGGTGAAGAACCTCATCGTACTGAGCACTAAAATAACTAGTGCTTGTCAGAGAAGGAACTGAGGCAATTCTTTTGCCTGCTGTATTCGCTACTTTTATAAAATAATGGCTCTTTGCAGTGTATGGGTTTTTAAAATGTGTGAAAATTTTACTAGCACTATTGTAACTTACTACATTGGTGCCTACACCATAAAATAGAATATAATCGCCTTCGTCAAAACTACCATCTTGCTCTCCAACTACAGTTATTGCATTTTCAGTTAGGTCATCAAATCTAAAATCTTGAATTATCTCAGCTACAGCTTTTCCGCCATTGCCTAGGATTTGAATATTGCGTGGATTGATATTGTCTACATCAAAACCTGCATCTTTCAAAAAATCATAATCAAGCTTATAAACACCTGTTTCGTCTATCGCTATTTTATAAATAGATCCATCAGTCAATTTAGAAGTTGTAGTGAAGTTGCCACCTCTTGCTTTTCCCAAAGCATGTGGAGCTGGGATTGCTTTGGCAGTCAATCTAATTTCTGCTTTTACTAATTTTTCGTATTGCCCAGTGCTTGGATTTTTGCGGATAGGCACCAAACGAACTAAAGCTACAGGACGTTTACGTTCATAAACTACCTCGCTAATAAGCTCGATATCAGTACCAATATGTTCTAAAGCTGTTTGTGTTTGTAGTGGAGTATACTCGGGGTTTATTAGCCTAGCTTGTATTTGGCTATGGCTGTTTAGTGCTGTTTGCCAAGTATAAACAGGTAATTGGGCTTTTTGCTCATCATATACAGCTCCCTCAAAGTACCAATAGTCTAAATTACTTTTAGTATTTAGTTGAAGTTGACGAGGTTTTTCCTCCCACTTTAAGTTCAGGTATTGAGTATAAGTTTGTGCAAATACTACTTGTATACTACACAAGAGTACTGTTGCAAGGATAAAGATTTTTGACATTAGATCAATTGTCTTTTTTAATGAAAAAAATAAACTAGTAATGCACTCTTATTTCATAACTACTGGAGTAGGGGGGATTATGAAACAAGTAAACATAATAAACAAAGATAATGAATATGATGGAAAAAGAACAGAGGCCTAATGGTTTAATAGATAATGTTAGGCTTCATGGATTGTTTTATCCTCTATATTAATTACAATGGTTATGGTATTATATAAGAAAGAAAAATACTAGTAAATGTTCAGCATGCATTAAAAAATTGAAGCTTTTTAGACAATTGAATTTATAAATAGCAATGTTATTCTAACATTGAAAATTGAGAGTTGTTTTAGATTATTAGTTGGGGTTTTTGTAAGAGACTGAATATTATTAGTTTTCAAGAACCCCAAAACCTATTGTTAAATAAGTGTTGTATTCTGTTTATTAGAACGAGGTGAAACTGAAAAGTGTTGATCTCAATTTCCCATTTTTTTGAAATGATTGCTCAAAAGCCTTATTATCCCTAATAATATTTAGGCTTTTGAGCAATCAGACTTTTGATAACCTCTTATTTTAGTATAACCAGTTTTTGAAACTCACTGGCTTGATGTTGTGTATCATCATTACCTCGGACCAATATTTTATAGATATAGACTCCTCGACCAATTTTGTCTCCAAATTCATCCAATCCATCCCAACCAATATCACTTATGCGATAGCCTAGATTATCTTCAGCACCAATAGAATGGAGTATTGTTTTTACTAATTGACCACCAACTGTAAATATTTGAATGCGAACATCTAAAGGCTGATAAGGCATGTTGTGCTCAAACTGAAACTTGGTATTATCCGTAAATGGATTAGGATAGTTCAACACATGATTTAAGGCCAGTTCTGCCGAAGAAGTGACAATAAAATCAGTTTCTCCTTCACCTAAGTTATTATAAACATCCCAAGCCCTCACTTTTATATGGTGTGGACCTTCTGGTAGATTTTTGAGTGGATAATGTATAGTACCTCTTGTGTAATCATTCTTTTCCGATTCATAAAAATCATTCAAAACATATTTGTCCTGTGATTGGTCTGGAAAGGTTAGATGCCCTTCTATATCATGACCAATACTGTTACCTACCGTATTAATACCATTTTCATCATAAAGTTTGACTAAGAGTATTGGGTTTTCGTCTGTAGTACCTCCTGGCGCAAAATTTTCGTCATTCATATAGACTAAGACTTCAGGACCTTTGTTGTCTAAGCTAGCGTTCTGATTGGTGCCTCCCACAACTAAACCCTCATAGTGTCCATTGGCATCTAAACTTTGGCCATCTTCGGCATAAAAGGAGAGACGACCATAGCCAATAGAATAATTAATATCTTTAGGAACTACAAAAGAGAATGAAAACTTACCATTAGTTACGGTTGCTTTACCTTTAAAAATTATTTTCTTTTGCAAACTAAACCCAAGTACACTACTTCCGCCATCATTAGCAAGTGTTTGGAGCTGATCTGCTTTATCAAAAATAGTAGGATAAATAGTACCATTAAAGTTAGATAAGAGCTGGTTGTTGTCATCTCTCACTTCACCCGTAATAGTTACCTTTTGTAAGGCTTTGATGGTGTCTTTGTTTGTGGTTGCTTGGCCATTGATAGATGTGGTATGAACATTATATTCAGGATAGGCCAAAACCATAGAAGGATCTCCCAATAAGGCATATTTTCGCAGATCAGGAACTGTGATCAATGCCTCATTTTTAGCTCTTCGAAAGGCTTCTCCTATTGCAGGCATTTTCCCATTGATAGGGGCAAAAATATTGTAAATTGTCTTTTCTGTAAGCGTCTCATTATTGTGTGCATACACCAAACGAAGTGTAGTCAGCAAAGCGATTGCTCCTCCTTCTGGGTTGAGCAACAAGAGTTCTGCAGCACTTATATTGTTGGGGTTGTCATGTGGGCCAAAAGAACAGGTTGCCGTTACGAATAAAGGCATTTTGTCTTTATTTTTTAATGAACTGATCTCACTGTTCGTGAAAATGCGTTCTTGAGCCCATCCATTATCTCCTCCATGACCCAAGTAATTGATCATAAAAGAGCCTTTAAAGATACGATTTAGGATATTATCATTTACATCAGGATAACGGCTACCACCTGAAGTCGTGATTTGTTGATAAGCATCTGAATAAATTTTATCAATATTATAATCAGGATAATTAAGATTCATGACTTGGACCATTCGTTCAGCACCCTTTAAGTGTCGATCACTGTCTTCGTCATCAGCAATAAAGGTTGTTTGATTGCGCCAATCTGCTAGCGTTTTTGCATGGGTGTCATAATAAATAATTTTATCTACCATGACGTTTGCATCATCTAATGAACGAGCGGGGAGTCGTCCGACAGCTATATCCATTGCTACTGGTGCATTCATATTACCGCCTTCTCCGTCATCCAAAATTCCAAAGAAATCATCAGTGGTATAGGATGTGTTTGGATTTAAGGAAGAAGGAGTTTCGTACAATAGTACATAATTAGGATTGTTGCTAGCATTTCTACCTCTTCCTAAGGCTTTGTAGTCAAAAGAACCTGCCCCAAACAGTAATATATATTTAAGGCCATCAGTGACTGTACTACGATCATACAATAGTTTTGAAAAATCTCTAACAGCCGAAATATCTGGATTTCCTGAAGAGAACTCATTGTAGATTTGCTCTACATCTACCAATTCTATACTAATCCCACTATGGCTACTACGGTGTGCTGCCAAACGATCTGCCGCTGATTTGAAATCGGCATGATAAACAATTAATAAATCTTTGGGACTAGTGATTCCATGCAAGTTTTGGTTGGCTATAGGGCCTATAGCAGTAGGGGTATGAAATTGACGGCCATCAAAAGCAATAAATTCTTTTAGGGTGTCAATTTTTAGTCCAAAAGAGAGTGTGTTACTTCCTGTCGTTTTTTGTATTTTTACTTCATTAGGATTAGTGACATCCCAAATAGTAGTATTGTTAGTATTGCTTAACTGAAAGGTTGCACTAGCATGCTGCAAGCTTTCAATATCTCTAAAAGCCATTTGTCCTCCTGTGAAAGTAAGGTTGCATCGAGAATTGATGGTGATGTAGTCTAACCACATATTAGCAGAACTGTTAGAGTTGAGCAAAGAGAGGGTGACATTAAGTTGATCTCCACTAACCTGTACACTATCGTGAATAGTAGCATTGGCAGCTATATTCGGATAAGAGCCTACTGGTGTATAGTTGTATTGTTTGTTAATGGCTTCTTGGCCATTGACAGTCATTTTTATGTAATTAGGGTAAGGTGCATCTACTGCTGCATTCATCCGTATTTCTAGAGGAATAGATGCTATTCGATTGGGCAGATAAAAACTAAAACTACGATCTTTTACAACTCTAAATTCTTCACCATACCATGCACGTCCAGACGGTGTTAGGGCAAACTGTTCTTCCATTAAGGAAACTTCGTCCAACTCATAGTGATTGACATTGTCAAAACTCGTAGTTGTATAAGCTGTGTTTGAAATAGATGCTTGATTGCCTATCCGCAAACCATTGTTGTTGGCTATTTTTATAAAATAATGGCTAGTGTCTGTATATATATTGCTCTTGTGGAGCATCATATCTAGGGGTTGATAATAATTCCAATTTTTGGCGCCTACACCATAGAATAAGATATAATCTCCCGAGTTGAATTGACCAT
Organism: Aureispira sp.; assembly: GCA_024222455.1. GTDB lineage: Bacteria > Bacteroidota > Bacteroidia > Chitinophagales > Saprospiraceae > JAAEPD01. The sequence goes on along the minus strand of JAAEPD010000453.1, from coordinate 30,107 downwards.
CCTGTTCGCCAACTACACTAATTGCTACTTCTTGTACATCTGTATATGGACGAGCACCAACTGTCTCACTCAAGGCATTTCCACCATCTCCAAGTATTTGAATATTTTTAGGGTTGATATTATCTACATCTACACCCAAACTTTGTAGGAAGTTATAATCCAATTTATAAATACCTGTAGCTCCAATAGCGATTTTAAAAATTTGACCACTAGCTAAGTTGGACTCTGTAGTACGACCACCTCTAGATGTAGGTTTTGCAGAGTTAATAGGTGTTGTTTGTATTTGGAGGCTTGCTTTTAGCAGTTTTTCGTATTGACCATTTGCATTTTGCTGTATTGGAATAAAGCTGATAACAGCAATTGGACGTTTTTTTTCGTAGGTAATATGATATTGAATATCTATATCATTGGATACCTGTTCCATTTCCTCTTTATTGAGCTCAATAGATTCAAAAGAACTGTTGACCAAGCGAATGTCTAAGCGGCTTTCTTGCTCCAAAGGGATTTGGTAGCTAAATATAGGTAGATTATGTAGTTGAGGTTGATAGCCTGCATCTACAAAATGCCAAAATGCCAATTTAGTATTGTTTTCGGTAATGGTTGTTTTGCGCTGCTCTTTCCATTTTAGCTCAATATCTTTAGATAAGGTCTGAGCATAAGTAGTATTAGTACCTAAACTGATTAGAAGAACAAAAAGGATTATTTGCTTTATCATACGTCTACACTGTTTGTAATATAAAATAAGTGTAAAGCCAAAATTAATGAATAGTAAAATTAATCGATCTTTTTGCGCTTAACTTCGTTGAAAAGCCTCGTGATAGCTAAGGCTATCTCTGTGTTTTTCGTCTTGTTATTCATCAAAAACCTCTGTAATTTTAGTTATTATTTATTCTGCCTTTATACTTAGGGACTGTAAGTTAGTCTATTTCGGAATGATCTAATAGGAGCTAAATCTAATCTTATAAAAAATATAGCAATTGCACAAATACTATAGTTGTATTTGACAATATTTTGATCAGACCATTCTATAAAAAACAAGTAGATGTATTACATAGTTTAGAGGGTAGGTGATAAAGTACTTCACTTTTTAACAAAACGGAGTGAAACACTAAAGTGTTGGGCCACTAAATAAAAAAATGTTGTTCTCTGTTCAATAAGTAACTATATTCTATATCTTTAGAGTAGTTTTTTTTTAATAAAAAAAGAGTTGAGATGAAACAAGGACACCAAGATTTTGCTCCCTTAATAGAACTAAAGAAGGAGAATGTTTCTACACTAATTCAAAATGTTGAACTATTTGATGGAATAAGTAATACTACACATAAGAATCAAGATATTATTATTGCTAATGGTCGAATAAAGGAAATAGGACCAACAGGAACTTTGAAGGCTAAATCCGAGAAAACTATTGATGCTAACGGAATGTTTTTGATGCCAGGCTTGATTGATTCACATGTGCATATCTCTGGAAGTGGAGCAATGCCTTGGAAAAATGTAAAACCTAAGTTGAAATATAATTTGGAGGCTTATCTTTATGCTGGAATTACGACTATATATGATCTTGGAGGTTTGGCTGGAGAAATGCGAAAAACAGCTGCTAAATTAGAAAGTGGGAAATTGGCAGGTCCTAGTTTATTTCATACACATATTCCTGTCACTATCAAGGATTCTCATCCTATTCCTTTGGCAAAACTGATGTTGCCCAAAATGTTGGGCTTTTTGGCTAATCTTGTCTTCCCAACCATAAAGAAAGAAAGCGATGCAAAAAAGATAGTACGATCTTTTAAGAAAAAAGGAGTACACTATATGAAATTGGCCTGTGACAAAATTCCTCCAGGTTCTCCCGAAATGCCTTCTGAATTCCTCAAGGCACTTGTGCGAGAATCTCATGCTAATAATTTGAAAGTGTTTGTGCATATAGGCAGTGTAGATAATGCGCTTAATGCTGTGAATGCTGGGGCAGATATTTTGGCTCATGGTATTTGGAGAGATAAACTAAAACAAGAAGAAGCTCAACAGATTGCAGATTCAGGGGTGAAGGTTATTTATACCTTAGCAGGTTTTGTAAATGTAGATAAAATCAATCGTGGAGAGTTTAGCCCTTCCGAAATAGATCGCAAAATGGTTCCTTGTTGTATCTTAGATCCTGTAGCTGAAGAAAAGGGAAAGGATGTACATAAACAAGAGGTGATGAACGAGTTTTTCCAGAATGTATCTGATCATCAACCGCATTGGGCACATAATTTTAAACTGCTAAATGATTTGAATGTACCTATATTGGTAGGAACGGATAGCAATCTTCCTGGAACCTATGCAGGTGCCACTTATTATCAAGAGTTGTATGAACTCAATAAAGTAGGATTAAGCAACTTAAAAATATTGCAAGGTGCTACTTACGGAAATGCTACCCTGTTTATAGAGAAGCCAGATTTTGGACATGTGAGCGTTGGGGCAAAAGCTGATTTGTTGCTGTTTGAAAAGAGTCCTTTGGAGGATATTCAGGCAATAGAGAACCCAACTTATATTTTCAAATCTGGAAAAAGAGTTAATCGAATTAGATAGAATATTAGTAAAAGAACATAAAACTTATGAAAAATATTCCAAAGTGGAATTTGTATTTTTTTAAACTCTCCATGCTATTAACACTTGTTTGTATAGCTTTCAAAAATTCTTTGGGAGCTAATTTGTCTACTGATTCTTTAGGGATTGTTTTGCTAATAACATGGGCTGTTATGGCAGTGAGCTTAGTTTTAAATCTAATGACCTATGTTAGCACCATAGACCTTAAAGCTTTGTATATGGTGGTAGCTATTCTAGCTGTCAATACCATTTTCTTTTCTTTTGAATTAGATCTGGCAGCCAAAAAAGCAATGACTTTTGGATTGGTGGCTATTGCTACATGGTTGGCTATTGCTGAGTTTGTTGCTTTGCGAAAGAGAGGGTAAGTGTAATATTAAATAGCTGTGTCGTTCTGGAAAAGTGATAAGTCTTGAGATAAGGTTTATCACTTTTTCTTTTTCAAGAAGGCATTACTATATGTAGAAAAATCCCCCTAGCCCCTTTTTTAAGGGGGGGGATTCAGTTAGTATATTAAAATCTAATACTAGGATTACTTATACTTCTCTATAAACGCGTTCGTCACCTGCAAAAACTTATCAGGTTCGTTTGCCATTGGGCTATGCCCAGACTGATCGAATAGCACCATCTCTTTGTCGCTTGTACCAATCAAATTCATAGCATCTACTGCCAAAGAAGGAGGCACTACAAAATCATACGTTCCCCATAGAATTAAAGAAGGTGTAGTGATTTTGTGTAGATCATTGGTGAATGATATATTATCTAGACCATTTTTTGTTAGTGTAGAATTGGTTACTCCTCCCGAAAGTTCTGAAATCAATCCATCTACACGATAGTTGATACTATTTTCAGCAGCAGGCTCTTTGACCTCTCTCATAAAACCTTCGGCCTTGTGTCCATATTGATTAAGCTGCACAGATTGGTCATAATTAATGTTATTAACATCAATAGTGTTCACAAAATCAAGGATTGGTTGCCATTCCTCAACTTGAATGCCTCTAGTAATTTGGTCGCTGCCAATAGTCTTAAACATTTGGACTAAATCAGGATCATTTTTTACATAATCATGTGCTCCATCTACCTCTATCCATCCTTTAAGTTCTTTTTGATAATCTGTGACCATATAAGCAGTCCCTAAAAGGCCTCCCCAACTGTGTCCCATCAAGAATACACTAATGTCCTCTCCATATTGATGTTTGAGAGTTAAAATCAGCTTATGTAAATCTTCCACCATCAAGTCTACTGTTAGTTGATCAGATTTATAATGTCCGTGAGCTTGTCCTTGTCCACGCTGATCCCAATAAACCATAGCATAATCTGCTTCTAACTCTCTCGAAAACTGACCAAATCGATATTCTAAGCCACTTCCTCCAGGTCCTCCATGCAATAACACTATGAAGGTTTTTGAATCCTTATTGCCAAAAATATAGGCAGGCATATCGCCCCCTTCATTTCTTATTGTAATAATGTCATCTGGTTGAGCTTCTTTTTTGCAAGCAGTTAGTAAACTCACTAATGCCAAAGCCCATAATATATAAATTGCTCTATTTTTCATGATCTTTATATTTTTAATAGTCCAAAATAGTAGTGAAACTTGGTAGACTAGTTTTTTAAAATTTATAACTAACTCCCGCATCTAAATAAACAGAAGTAACAGCACTTACATTATTATAGCCAAGACGAAATGCAGGTAGAATACGAGTGTAGACAGTCATAGGAAAGTCTAAACGTTGCGTGAAATCATAACCAAAACCAATTCCTAGGTTGGGAGATACATAACCTCGACTGGCCAAAGGTACTTTGGATACTGTGCCTGAGTCGTCCACCTTAAAGGTTTTGCCTGTATTTACAAAATTTTCGTAAGCACAACCAATCCAAGCATCAAAGAACCATCCATGCTTGCGAGTAATACGATAACCAACTTCTAGATTAAAAAATAGTCTATGTTGATTAAGTAAAGGTGTATAACCTAACGAGAAACCTCCTAAAAGCTCATGTTTGTTTCGGATAGTCCGAATCTTAGGTTCTTTCTTTTTGCGTTTGCGCTGTTTTTCTTTCTCTACAGTTCCAATTAATATGGGATATTCTACACCAACTTTTACGCCTGGAAGTATCCCAAAATCTGCCCAATATCCTAGAGATACTGAAGGTGAGTTCTGTGCATAACTACTATATCGAAATAGTAGTAGTATGCCGATCATTATGATATTCTTCATGCTAAATTATTTTTTGGTTTGGAGTATTGTTTTTCTTTAAAATATATATAGTTATATCAAATCTAATAGGGGTGAAATTTGATTGCTTTTGTCTACTAGTCGTTGCTCAAAATACTATACCCCTACAAAATGGGGGAATTAATCACAGATTAGTATAATTTATCGTTTTTATGTATAATTGTTGAGCTAAAGCATTATTTAATTTTAGTATTTGATAATCAGTTAGTTGTATTATATTACACAAGTTTGTTTAAGATTCTGATAATCAGTTTTTTATCAGTTAAAACTGCTTTGTGTAGCTTAACCCAATTCTAATTTAAACTACTTGTTGTTTAGTTGTTATGGCGGCGAAAAAAAGATCAAAAAAAAATAATAAGAACGAATATCGCAAAAAGATAAAAGAAACTCCTGTCAATGAGTATGGAGACCCTATCAATGAACAAGATTTTGAGGGGGGGAAGTCTAAAAAAAGAAAGAAACCAATAGCAGAAATAGATGCACCTCCTAGCTTTTGGAACAACTACTTAGTACAGATGCTTTGTATTGGATTCTTATCAGCGATTATATACAGCAATACCATTTCGCATAACTATGCGGTAGATGATACTATTGTTATTCTACGCAACGAGTTTACCAAAAAAGGGATGAAGGGAATGCATGGTATCTGGACAGAAGATACCTTTGTAGGCTTTTTTGGAGATAAGCGAAATTTGGTATCGGGAGGTCGTTACAGACCACTTTCTGTAGCAACATTTGCTCTAGAGTTGCAATTGTTTGGAACAGTGGTAAATGGCCCTGATGGACAGCCTCAATTGGATAAAGATGGAGATGTTACCTACAAAGGTTCTCCACACTTGAGTCATGCCGTTAATATACTGATGTATGCAATATTGTGTATGGTTTTATACCTGATGTTGCTCCAAATGTTTAACCCTAAAAGAGATCAAAATAACTTAAAAGGCTACTTTATTGCTTTTGCAGGAGCATTGCTCTATGCGGCTCACCCTATACATACTGAGGCTATTGCCAATATCAAAGGGCGAGATGAAATTATGGTGACTTTGGGAGGTATATTGACCATCTATCTAGTCTTGAAAATGGCTGTTGCTAAGAAACAACAGGTCTTATATATGATAGGAGCTGTGGTTGCCTTTTTGTTTGCAATATTCTCTAAAGAGAATGCCATAACGTTTTTAGCAATTATACCTGCAGCCTTATATTTCTTTACAGAGGCTAAACCTGATAAAATAGCTATTTACACTGCTCCTTTTGCAGTCATAGCTGTAGGATTTTGGTTCTTAATTCGACAACCTATTTTAGGCACAACGGATGCTGCTCCAATCATGGAGTTGATGAATAACCCTTTCTTGAAATTAGAAGGAGGGCGGTATGTAGAGTTTACATCTAGCGAAAAATATGGAACTATATTACACACATGGATGGAATATATACGTTTGATGGTTTATCCTCATCCGTTAACTAATGATTACTATCCTAAGTATGTACGAACAGTCAAGGATATTATACCTAATTTGCAAAGTCCTTATGTGTTACTTTCTATTATAGTTCATCTAGGTATGGCGGCAGCTACTGTTTGGGGAATTATGCAACGTAAGGCATATGCTTTCTTTTTGATATTTTATGCAGCAACATTCTCTGTAGTTTCTAACTTGTTTTTCCCTATTGGTACTAATATGGCAGAACGCTTTTTGTTTTTGCCTTCTGTTGGATTTAGTGGCTTGTGTTCTTTAGGGTTATATCACCTTGCAACCTTGCTAACGCCTTCTATCAAGAAGCTGCCAATGGGCAATCTTGATATATCTAAACATCTAAAAGTGTCTTTAGGGATATTAGGAATAGCAACAGTGCTGTATAGTGCTAAGACCTATAGTCGAAATTTTGCATGGAAAGATGATTATACCTTGTTTGTAACAGATATAGAAAACTCTCCAAATAGTGCTAAACTAAATAATGCAGTTTCTGGTGTATTGCAAGACACTGCTATCCGAATGAAAACAGATTTGGAACGAGAACCTGTTTTGGTGAAAGCTCTAAAACATTCTCATAATGCGATATCTATGCACCCAACCTATAACAATGCTTGGTTGTTGTATGGAAATGCAAATATCCATTTGGGGAATCTGAAACAACGTCAACAAAATTATCCAGAAGCAGGGAAATTCTATACGGAGGCAATAAAAGCTTATGTTGAAGTAAAACGATTGCGCCCAGATCATCCAGATGTAGAGCGTAACTTGGGAGTTGCTTATCGTGATCAAGGGAAGCTGCAAGGTCAGTTCTTGGGGAACTTGGATGCTTCTATCCAATCTTTAGAGCAAGCTTTAGTTTATAACAAATCTGATTTTGAAATCTTCAGGTTGGTTGGAGTTGCTTATGGTATCAAAGGTATGCAAACAGGGAGTGCTGCTATGCATCAAAAAGCTATAGCTAATTTTGAAAAAGCGTTGGAACTCAATCCTCAACATGTAGCTATTTTATTCAACTTAGAGGTAGCTTATCGTACTGTAGGTGACCAAGTGAAAGCTCAAGAATATCATGATCGTTGGTTTGCAATTAATCCTGAATATAATCCTAAAACAGATCAGAACTAGGTATAACCTACAAAGATGAAAAAGAAGGATCCAAAGGCATTGCATATACAAAAAGGGGTAGTTAGTCCATCTAGCATCAATCCTAATTTGTCTAAGAAGCGTTGGAAGCGAAAACAACGTAGTGTAGAGGAGTATGTGAAAGGGATAAAAGAAGGCAATAGAGTGGTGCTAAGTCAAGCTATTACACTAATAGAGAGTCAACGATCTTCTCATCAAGAGTTAGCTGAACAGATAATAGAACAATGTTTACCCTTTGCAGTGCCTTCTATTCGAATAGGCATAACGGGGACTCCTGGAGTAGGAAAAAGTACCTTTATAGAGGCTTTTGGCCAAGAAATAGTGAACCAAGGACACAAGTTGGCGGTATTGGCTATTGATCCTAGTAGTCAAGTGAATCAAGGTAGTATTTTGGGTGATAAAACAAGGATGCAGGAGCTTTCTGTTCACCCTAGTGTGTTTATACGTCCTTCTCCTGCTGGCGATTCTTTGGGAGGTGTAGCTCGCAAAACTCGGGAGAGTATTGCACTCTGTGAGGCTGCTGGCTATGATGTGATTTTGGTGGAAACGGTAGGTGTTGGTCAATCAGAAGTAGCAGTGCATTCAATGGTCGATTTTTTCTTACTTCTACTGTTGCCTAACTCTGGAGATGAACTACAAGGAATCAAGAGAGGTATTATGGAAATGGCTGATTTGATAGCTATCAATAAGGCAGATGGCAATGCGCTTAACTCTGCTAAAATAGCTAGGAAACAATGTGCAAATGCGCTACACTTATTCCCCCCTAAAACTAGTGGTTGGATTGCTCAGTCCAAGATTTGCTCTGCTCTAACTAAGGTGGGAATTCCTGAGATATGGGAATCTATTCAACAGTATAATCAACAAACTACTCAAAATGGCTATTACGAAAGCCATAGAGCTGCTCAAGCTGAATATTGGTTGCACGAGAGCATTGTATATCAATTAAAAGAACGTTTTTTTAAACATCCTCATATTCAAGAAAAACTCCATGAGATAGAAGGGCAAGTAAAGGAAGGAAGTCTTTCTCCATTCAAAGGGAGTGAGCTGCTCTTGAAGTTATTTTTTGATAAGTAAGCTTAATGCGTTTGATTCTTCATTATAAGCTCTTTGTTACACCAATACCAAGCAGCATCTTCGCTTCCAAGTTCATAAGGTGCGAATTTATCGAACACCATCCCAACTTTTTCCATCACTCTGATCGATGCTTTATGTTCCTTCATAGCAATTGCTATTATCTTTTTTAATTTGAGCGAATCAAAACCATAATTTAAAATTGCATGAGAGGCCTCTGTTGCTATGCCTAACCCCCAATATTCAGGCAAGAATCTATACCCAAGATCAATTTCATCAAATTCTGGAAGATATGCCAATCCTGCCCACCCAACAAATTGATTTCCACTTTTTAATATAGTAGCCCATCTACCAAATCCATATTTTTTATAGTTAACAATTCTGGCCTCTATGGCTTTTTTTATTTCTGCTATAGATTTTACTACAGGCTCTCCCGTATACTTTTGTACTGCTGGATCAGAATGTAACTTGAATAGTGCTTCTTTGTCATCAAGAGTAATTTCTCTTAATAATAATCTCTCTGTTTCTATTAAAAAGTCCATTTTATGTATTGTTAGCAGTGGGTATTAATTATCTAGAGGAATATACCTTTCCTTTATTATGTTAAAATGATGTATTTGATGTGCAGTAATAGTGAGCCCAAGTGCAAAAAGAGGCATTTCGTATTCAAAAAACACACAGTTTGTTTCAAGTATTTTTTTATTGAAAGATTCAAACATCATTATAGTTGATTGACGGACAATTCGAAGTTCATTTATCAATTGTTCTATTGACCGTTCATCTGCATTAGAATTGTTACCCATTATTTCTGCTTCATGTCCATCCAAGACACTTCCCTCTTCCCGAGCAAAAATTATAGCTCTAAAACACCAAATCCTTTCCCAATCTATGAGATGTTGTAATATTTTATGAATTGTCCATTTACCTTTTTCATAGGTATTAAAACCAATTCTATTCAATTGAGCAATATCAATTTTATCAATTTTTTTTAGACTTAATTTTAGGGCTTCTTTGAGTTCAAACCCCTCATTTAATTTATAGACATCTTCTAAGAAATCTGGATTTTTTTTAGTCTCTGCTTTTTCCATTGTTTATGTTTTTTAATCTAAATTCCTATTAGCAGTATTATGCACAATAGCAACTCCTAATAAAAAAGGGATACCTACTGCAACTGCAAATGTTAGTGTAGATAGAGTATTAGCAATAAGCCCTTTAAACAGAGCTACACTGTTCATAATAGGCAAAAAAGCAGAGCCTATACCCAATTCAGGGAGTAGCATCATTCCTGCTAAAACAAATATAAATACCAAAGCTTGAACATAAAAGGTTCTTTTAAGCGCTTTATAAGTGCTACTGCTACGAATGTTGATACTTCCCAAAAGAGCTGCTACAAGCCAAGCCATAGCCATAGCCCAAATAATACTTTTGGTAACTACGCCATTATGCAAAAGTCCTTGCATATGTTCTGTAATAGATAGAATCCAACCTTCTTGGCCAGAATCTAAACTCCAGAGTATTCCAAGAAATGCTAAACTGACAGCTAAGGTACCTGATAGACTAATCCAAAGCGTTTTTCCTAGTACTATACTGGGCATAGAGACACCACTTTTTAGTAATCTTTCGAAGGATTTGAATTCTTTGGCTAGCGCAAAGGTAGTGATGCTGCAATAACTCGTAAGAAAAAGCAGTGCCAACCAAAATAGAATAGCTAAAACAGAGGATAAACTCTGTTCTATAACTGTTAGAACACTATCAACTATTTCAGAAAATAGGCTCATAGGATCAAAAGAGTCGTGGTTTTCTATAAGAATAGGGTTGACTGTACTTTTATTTAAGCCGAGTTCTTGCGCTTTTTTATTAATAAACTTTTGTTCAAAAGCTTCCAATTTGTTGAAAATCTTATCTATTGCTTGTCCACCTTGGTTGCTGTTATAGTGGACATCAAGTTTAGCTTGTTGCCCTTTGGCAAGAACAGAGTCAAATAATTGAGGAAAGACAATGACCAACTGAAGGCTATCTTTTAGGATTAAACTATCTATTTCATTTGCCTGAATACCATCTACCCAGTTCAGTTTGCTATCTAGACTAAGTTGTTTGAATAAGGGACTTTCCTTATCTAAACCAATAGCTGCCACGTTATAGTTGGAGTTGGTTTGTCCTACCTGTAGTTGGATAACTTGACCAGTAAAAAACCAAACTCTAGAGAATAAGTAGAAGGGAATAAAAAAGGCTAAAAACAGACGTGACCAAAAGCGCCAATCAATTAAATGTGTTTTTAGTTCTTTCAGAAATATGCTTATCATATAAATATTAGTATTTTTGCAATTGAATAATTAAAAATACAGATTGAATGGCAGATTTGCAGCATTATTATGATATAGTTGAAAAAGGAATTGCAAAAATAGGTTTAGATCCTGTAAAGTTCAGAGGTACACAAGATGGTGAATGGATGGTTATGCGTGGAGAGCAAGGAATTTGGATAGACTTGTGGCACCAACAAGACTTGACTTATTTGCAAGTCTCTGCACTGATTATGGATTTGCCTGATGAGGTTGGAACAGGGTTTTATAAGGAGTTACTAGAGATCAATTTTTCGATGTGTGGAGCAGCCTTTGGGGTGCACAATGGTAAAGTAGCATTGGTAGGGACTCGACCTGCTCAGGGTCTAGATGTAGAGGAAGTGTATGCTATTGTCCTTTTGGTTGGTAAGTATGCTGCAGAGTTTAAACCTAAGTTATTGAAAAAATACCTAAATAATGGAGGACCAGGTCTTCCTCCTCAAGAGTAAATATAACTACAACAACTGATATAAAAAATGCTTGCTAATTTATCAAAAATTAGCAAGCATTATATTTAGTAGGCTAAGTGTTTTTTTCTATAAACCTTTAGCTTGTTCTTTCCAGTTATAACGCTCATAGCGAGCTTTGAAACCTTTTATTTTTTCATCCATACCTTGCAATGCATCAGCACTTAGGCTAGCTAATTGTGCAAATGTATTGATTCCTTGTTCTGCTAAGGCTTTAGCCATTACAGCGCCAAGTCCTTTTATTTTAGTTAGGTCATCCGCTTCAGCTTTTTTAGCCTTAGGCTCTTTAGCTTTAGGAGCTTCTTTTTTAGCTTTTTCCTCAACCTTTTCAGGAGCTTTTACTTCTGTTTTTTTAGCCTTAGGAGCTTTCTCTTTTTTAGACTTTTCTTCCTTAGCTTTTTTGTTTTTAGCTTTTTTAGGAGCTTTAGCCTTTTTTGCAGGTACTTCTTCTTCCTTAGCTTCTTGTTTTTCTTCGTTGCGCTCTCTTCTGCTGTGCAACTCATCTTTTAACAATTCACTTAGATCGTGAAATCTTTCCTCTAGGGTATTTAGACGATCTTCTAAGGTAGAATATAGTCTATTTTCAAAAGCCAGATAACGATCTTCTAATTGTTCGTAACGTTTTTTGATGTCTTTGCTCAACATTTTTCTAATCTTCTTAAGCATAACTTCTTGATTTTGAATTAGTGATTGATTTTTAGTTTGTGCTATTTTCATAAGTTCTTTTTAGAGCAAAAGAAAATAGAGCCTTTATAATTTGGTGAAAAATCATAAAAGTACACGAACTATTAATTGATTATAGCAAAGGTACAATATTTACGGATATAACAAGATATTCGATTCTAAATTTTGAGCTACAGTTAGAATTGTAAACCTACAAAAATCTGAACGCCAAAGTTTTGATCAAAATGATTGGTAAGTTTGAATGTACCATCAGTATTGAGTTCTTTGTTAGATATATCATATTTGTCAACAGAAATATCAATCAAACCAATGTTAGCACGAGCTCCAATACGTAAACCTGGTGTAAAGAAGAATGATGCACCTACATTGATTCCTATATCAAAAACACTATAAGTTGTACTCCCTTTTACTGTGTAATCATTAGGATTGATAGGATCTGTAGCTGTTTCTGGGTAGTTCTGGAAATAGTAAGCCTTGGGGCCTTGAGGGTACGTACGAGTAGATCCATTTAGTTTGGCAGATTTGGCAAAATCATTACCAACTTCGTCCACCTTGTCCTTAAAGAATTTATAGTCTAAGTCAAACTCAAAAAACTTGGAAGGATCAGGAATCTCATTGTCCAATGTTTCTCCATATTTGAGGGTACCTAAACCTACCGATGAAACTAAGAAGCTAAAACTTGGACCAACTTCAAACTCTAGTTTGTCCTTGATAGGCTGTGCATAAAACAATAAAGGAACCTCAACATAACTATTAATTAGGTTGACCCCAATAATTTTTTTCCAATCTTTATTCCCTTGATAGGTAACTTCAGCCTGATTACCATAACCAGGTAGTTTTAAATAGCTATCTGTAGCCTCAAAACGATGGTAAGTCCCTTTTTGGATATAATCCACCTCTCCCATAAAACCAAATCGATCATTGAAAGGTATTTTGACTAGGGCTCCTGCTACAATCTTGGCAGTGACCTTATATTTTTCGTCTGCGCCTTCTTCGCTAGGGCCAAAAACGGTAGAGATATTAGTGCCTGCACGTAATCCAAACTTTATTTTTCGTCCATCTTGAGCATTAAGCTGATAAAAAGAGCAACTAATTGCCATCAACAATAGGTAAATTGTACTTTTTTGACTCAAATTCATAATGAGTTTTGTATTTTTAAGTGTATGTTTATGTTTAGTAGTTCATATGTTTTTGATCTTTTTTCGGAAAAATCAAAAAGCACTCTTATTTAGTTATTGATAATCAAAACTTTAGGATTCTTTGTGTTGAGTCGTAAAAGTTTGATAGTTAAATGTTTATAAGTTTTATTATGAACTCATATATGTAAAAAAATAGTGAGGAGTCTCCATACATTAGAAACCTACCTCTAAAAAAAATTTGTGCAAAGATAAACAGTTCAAACTAATTCGCTAGCTATTTGGTTGTTTAGTTGATAAAACGGCTAAATAATCCTAAAAGGATAGGTAAGGAAGTGGAATGTCTGACTATGTTTTTGGTTTTTAAATAAAAATATAAAAATACAATCCTGTCTAAGTAGTTGATATTGAGTGATTGCTCAATAAGCTTTAGCAAAAGAGAGGACAATCATAAAAGGATGTTAAAATTTAGAACAACAATAGATATTCCTAGTCCAGATTTTCAAATCAACTATCAATATCCGATATTATCAGTAGGATCTTGTTTTGCAGATGAAATAGGGCAGAAGCTACAGGATATGCATTATCAAGTGGTTTTGAATCCCTTTGGGGTTTTGTATAATCCTATTTCTATTCGAAATAGTGTCGCTTTATTGTTGAATGACTATACTTTTGTAGAGGAAGATTTATTTTACCATAATGGTTTATGGCATAGCTTTCAGCATCACAGTAGTTTTTCTAGAACAGACAAAGAAACTTGTTTGCTGCATATCAATACAGCATTAGCTAATGCTAGAAAGGCTTTGGAAGATACAAAAGTCTTGGTGCTTACATTTGGCACTTCTTGGGTGTATGAGTTGGAAGAAACAGGCAAAGTAGTTAGTAATTGTCATAAACTGTCGGCTAATAATTTTTATAGACGACGATTGTCTGTGGATGAAATCTTAGACAGCTTTGGTGGCTTGTTGGAATATCTTAAAATCCGATTGCCTGATTTACAGATAATAATGACAGTGAGTCCTGTGCGTCATCTCAAGGATGGTTTTGCAGGCAACCAGATAAGTAAGGCGACTTTGTTGTTGGCGGTACAAGAGCTCTGCGAACAGTTAGATTATGTACATTATTTTCCTTCTTATGAGATTATGATGGATGATTTGAGAGATTATCGATTTTATAAAGAAGATTTAGTACATCCCAATAAGACAGCCATTAACTATATTTGGGAACAGTTTAGTCAGCATGTTTTGAATGATGAAGAGGGGGGATTGCGCAAGAGAATAGCTCAACTCCATAGAGCCTTATCACACAAACCATTTAATCCTGCATCAGAAGGACATCAAAAGTTTGTGCAAAAACAATTGAATAATATTGAAGAGTTAGGGCGAGAAGCTCCTTATCTCGATTTTAGTAAGGCACAAACACATTTTAAAGCTCAGTTATTAGAATTATAAATAATAAGACTCTATGCAATCATCTACTAAAAAATATTTACGTTATGCAGGAGTGTTCCTTTCTGTTATCTTGAGCGGAATGCTAATCTACCATTTTAGTGATATTGTAGGGTGGGTAGTCATGGCTTGGGTCATCTCCATGTTAGGCTCACCACTTATGGGGCTATTGGCTAAATTGAAAATTGGTCGATTTAAGCTAGGAGCAAGTATTAGAGCTTTAATAGTTTTGATGGTGTTTTATGTAGTGTTTGGGCTATTGTTTTATATGTTTGTTCCAGTCATTGTACAACAGGCTCGGAATTTAGCAGGAGTAGATTTCGCCTCTATTATGGTCAGTTTGGAAGAACCGATTGCCAATGTTAATAACTATTTGGTTGATTTAGGGGTGTTGGATGAAGAGATGATCTTAGAGAGTATAGACTCTACAGAAATACTTGCTCCTAATATTGATTCTGTAGAAACGCTTCCTGATAGCAATAAACTTTCTTTAAATATCAACTTGGGAGATAGTTCTTTATTAGCAACAGAAGAGATTTATTCTACAACTACTGTTCATATTGATTCTATTATTTTGGCCAATGGAGATACCGTTACAAAAACAAATATTGATCTGAATTTAACCGTAAATTTAGAAAATCCAGAGATTTCTGAACGGGAAATATTAGATCCTACTACCATCCTACACCCTTCAGATACACCAATAGAACAACTCCTAAAGAAGTTGTTTCAGTATATAAGTCCAGCACAATTAGTCACGCAGACAGTCTTATATATTATTAATCTGTTTGGTAACTTTTTAGTTTTACTGACCTCCGTTACCTTTATTGCTTTCTTCTTCCTTAAGGATGAAGAGTTGTTTGGTCGAGGGCTAAAAATGTCGATACCTAATAAATATTTAGCACAAGTAGATACTGCATTAGGGCAAATACGACAGCTCTTGACAAGATATTTTGGTGGTGTATTATTACAAATAAGTCTTATAAGCTTATATGTCGCTGTCTTACTTGGCTTTTTGGGTGTTCCTAATGCTATCTTGATTGCTTTCTTTGCAGCATTAATCAATGTTATACCTTACATAGGGCCTATTATAGGGATGATGTTTGCCTTATTGGTTACGATCAGTTCTAATTTAGATGTAGATTTTTATGCTATCACACTCCCTATGTTACTCAAGGTGATCTTTGTGTTTCTCACAATGCAAACTTTAGATGCTTTTGTACTGCAACCCATTATATTCTCAAGTAGTGTATTGGCTCATCCTTTAGAAATTTTTATAGTAGTAATACTTGGAGCTAAACTTGGAGGAATAATAGGGATGGTTGTTGCCATACCTTTATATACTATACTAAGAGTAATGGCATCTGTCTTTCTCAATGAGTTTAAGCTAGTTCAATCGCTAACCGATCATCTAGATGGTGTCATAGAAGAACCTCCAGAAGATGATCCCGATCCTCCTCAAGTTTAATATTAAACCCCAAGAACTATTAAAATCTAAGATCTAAAACTCAAAAATTAAAATATTATGGCACTTAAGGTAAAATATAATGCACCAGTTGTTTTGACTTTTTCGCTGGTTTGTATAATCGTGTTTTATTTAGATAAATGGGTGTTTACCTCTCTGATTGATAACAACTTTGTATTGTTTGGACGATGGAGCCCAACTAATCCAATGGATTATTTTAGATTGTTGTCTAATACAATGGGGCATGCTAGTCAGGAGCATATTATAGGTAACCTCTCCATCTTTTTGTTGATAGCTCCTATGATGGAAGAAAAATATGGTAGTCGACAAATAGCAATGATGATTTTGGTGACAGCTGTAGCGAGTGGATTGTTACATGTATTCTTTTTCGATCATGGTGTTTTGGGAGCTAGTGGATTAGTATTTATGTTCATTGTATTATCATCCTTTGCAGATGTCAAAAAAGGGAGTATCCCGATGACATTTATACTGGTAGCTATCTTCTATTTGGGTAGTGAAGTGATCCATAGTTTCGAAAATGATCAAATTTCTCAGTTCGGACACATCACTGGTGGAGTGCTCGGTGCAATTTTTGGTTTTATTATTCCTGATGCAAAATCTTCGGCAGAAGGTTTAGTCTAGCAAAATTTTTGGATTGTTTAGGTGAGATAGTAGAAATTTTATTTTTAGAATAGTCGTTGTATTCTAGAGCTATAGATAAATTTCTTTGCAAAAAAGAATAGGAAAACTTTGGTTATGATTTTCTAATTACACATCTTTGTGGCAACTTTTGAGAAGAAAGTTAGAATAAAATTCTATTCTTTTATCGGATTAAAAATTCAAAGTTATGTCAACAATAACAGACAAGGTAACAAAAATCATTGAAGACAAATTAGGTTGCGAGAAAAAAGACATTACAGCAGAAGCTAGCTTCCAAGAAGATTTAGGGGCAGATTCTATTGATTTAGTAGAGCTAATCATGGAGTTTGAAAGAGAATTTGAAATCTCTATTCCTGATGAGGCTGCTGAGAGTATTGCAACTGTAGGTGATGCTGTTTCTTTTTTGGAAGAAGCTGAAAAGAACAAATAAATAGTTAAGAGTCAAATCTTAAAGCGTTGAAGCAATAGCTTCAACGCTATATTTTTAAGTTGTAAAGCCATTGCTTTATAAACTTGAAAATCATCAAATCAATCAACTACAAGTCTCTAAAAAGAGAAGTTAAGAACCAACTACCCCTTCCTTTATCCATAAAAATACCAAATAGCTATGGAATTAAAACGTATTGTCATTACGGGAGTGGGAGCCATCACCCCAATAGGCAATAATGTAACAGATTTTTGGGAAGCTCTTATAGCTGGAAAATCTGGAGCAGCGCCTATCACAAACTTTGATGCATCAAAATTTAAAACGAAGTTCGCTTGCGAATTGAAGGATTTTAATCCTCAAGACTATATGGATCGTAAAGAAGCTCGTAGAGCAGATCCATTTGTTCAATACGCATTAGTGGCTAGTGACGAAGCAGTGAAAGATAGTGGAATTGATAAACTTAGTGAAGAAGAAAAAGAAAATATTGGAGTACTTTGGACTTCTGGTATTGGTGGCTTAGGCTCACTAGAAGATGAAATTACTCGTTTTGCTACAGGGAACGGAGTCCCTAGGTTTTCTCCATTGTTAGTACCTAAAATGATTGTAGATGCTGCTGCTGGTAATGTATCTATCCGTCATGGTTTCAAGGGAATGACTGGAGCCGTAGTTACGGCTTGTGCATCCTCTACACACTCTATGTATATGGCTTTTGATCAAATTAGATTAGGTCGAGCTGATATTATTGTAGTTGGAGGTTCTGAAGCTTCTGTCACGCATGTAGGTGTTGGAGCTTTTAATGCTCTAAAAGCGCTATCGACACGTAATGATGATCCTACAAAAGCATCACGTCCATATGATAAAAACCGAGATGGTTTTGTCTTAGGAGAAGGTGCAGGAGCATTGGTACTAGAAGAATACGAACATGCTAAAGCTAGAGGCGCTAAAATCTATGCAGAAGTCGTAGGAAGTGCATTAACTTCTGATTCTTACCATATCACAGCTCCAGATCCAGAAGGTAAAGGAGCTGCGAGAGCTATGCAATTAGCATTAGATTGTGCAGGCCTAAAAGCTGATGATATTGATTATATCAATACACACAGTACATCTACTTCTTTAGGAGATATTATGGAGGTAAGAGCTATTCAAAAAGTGTTTGGAGAAGCTGCTTACAAACTTAATATTAGTTCTACTAAGTCAATGACTGGTCATTTGTTAGGAGCTGCTGGAGCAATAGAAGCAATAGCTTGTATCAAGGCACTTCAAAATGATATTGTTCCTCCAACGATCAACCATGAGGAGTTAGATCCTGAGATTGATCCAAGATTGAACATAACACCCAATAAGGCTCAAAAACGTGAAGTGAGAGCTACATTGAGTAATAGTTTTGGCTTTGGTGGTCATAATTCAACAATCATCTTCAAAAAATTTGAAGAATAGCATACTAATTTGTAAATTAGTTCTATACAGAGAGGATAATGTCAATAAGAGATATTATCCTCTTTTTAGAACAACCCTACAAAAAACGACCTAAGACCCCATTAATATGTTACGATATAGTGGTGTTGGGATTTAATGTCTAACTCCAATTTGTTCAAAAAGAAAAGATATAGGTGATAAGGAAGTTTTACAATTATTATTTATCAAATGATAAAAGTTTTGCAAGAGAACTCACTAAAGTATTAGGGTTTGTACCCAAATATTTGGGCTTCTATATGCGTGCTTTTACCCATAAATCGCTTAACGGAAAAGGAGATAGTGCTTCTAACCGTTCCTATAAGTTCAACAATGAACGACTAGAGTTTTTGGGCGATGCTATCCTCGACTCGGTTACGGCTGAATATCTCTTTAAGAAATATCCTACCAAAGATGAAGGCTTTTTGACGCAAATGCGCTCAAAAATGGTAAATCGAAAAATGCTTAACTACGTTGCTGCTCAGATGAATTTAGATGTATTCCTAAAAGAGCGAGGTGCTACTCGAATTAGTCAAACTATGATGGGGAACACTTTTGAGGCTTTTGTAGGGGCTATCTATTTGGATGTAGGCTATTATAAAACAAAGGATTTTATTATCCGAAAGATGTTGAAGTTGCATATTAATGTGCATGAGTTAGAAAAAACAAACCACAATTATAAAAGTCAGCTGTTGGAGCATTGTCAGAAAAGCCAAAAAACAGTTAACTATGAGGTGGTAGAGCATTATAGAACCAAGAACAATAGAGAGCGCTTTAAGGTAGCTGTGCTTGTGGATACAGAACAATTGGCTACAGCTGAAGACTTTAGCAAAAAAAGTGCTGAGCAGAGTGCGTCTAAAAAAGCTTTAATAAGTATTGGAGTGTTATCCAAAAAAAGCGAAAGTGAGGCTAAGACTTCTGGAGCACGTTAAAAATGGTTAAAGATCAGAATAAGAACCAACTTAGTGGTCAAGTTATAGTTAAAACAGGTGAGCCTTTACGTTAGGTTCACTTGTTTTTTTTATTAATAATATGGAATATGAATATTTGGCAAAAATATAAAGACTGGATTATCTTTCCAGGGATTTTTTTAGTGATTTGGTTAGGTCTAAAATGGTATCGAACTCCCAATTTTTCGAATGGGGGAAATGCGCCAAATTTTGTAGGTTATTTACCTAATGGGGATTCTCTTCAGTTGGCTGATTTTAAAGGAGATTTGGTCTTGTTAGATTTTTGGGGAAGTTGGTGTGGGCCATGCCGAGAGGCCAATGAACATTTGGTGGAGTTGTACACTAAGTTTAAAGATTCTAAATTCCGAAAGGAGGATAGATTTGTAATTTTGAGTGTAGGAATAGAGACTAAAAAAGAGCGTTGGTTAGGAGCTATAAAAAAAGATAATCTGTATTGGCCTTATCATATATCCGACCTCAAACGACTCAACGATCATGTTGCTTTGTTGTATGGTATTAAAGAAATTCCGACTACTTATTTGATTGATGGAGAAGGCCAAATAATAGGTGTCAATCTTTCCGATATCAAATTGGATGAACTTTTGACACACCGTCTGCAAAAATAGTAGTGCATATCATTATATATTCTGTCAAAATGTCCTTAATTTTGCGCTGGCAAAAAAATTGAGTAAGACCAGACAATGGGCAAACTATATTTGGGTGCCTAGGTTTTGCATTAATTTAAAACAAAACATAGACTGTTAATCACATATAATAAATCATTGAATTATGAGCAAGAAAGAGATTCCTGTAACAGATGGTGATGAAAACGAAGTAAAAGACGAAGTTGTACAAGAAAATCAAGAAGAAACAACTCTTGAGGACTCTAATGAACAGGAAGAAACGGAGGAAGTAGAGGCTGAAGAAGTAGCTCCTAAAGAGGAGGAACCTAAAAAAACAAAGTCACCTGCTGATGAGTTGGGAGACATGAAAGATAAGTATTTACGATTGTATGCTGAGTTTGACAATTATCGCAAACGTACACTAAAAGAACGTCAAGATTTGGTGAAGATGGCATCTCAAGATGTAATCAAGGCAATTTTGCCTGCAATCGATGATATGGATCGTGCTATCCGTATTGCAGATGCAGATGACAATGACGAAACTGTTCCAGAAGGAATTCGATTGGTTTATAATAAACTACTCAAGTCTTTAGAGCAACAAGGTGTAAAACCTATGGAAACAACAGGAGTAGCTTTTGATCCTGAGTTGCATGAGGCATTAACTAAAATTCCAGCACCTACAGATGACCTAAAAGGTAAAATTGTAGATACTATAGAGCGTGGATATTATCTGAACGATAAGATTGTACGTTACCCTAAAGTAGTTGTGGGAGAATAACTTATTTAAGTAGATTTGGAGAGTATATTAGACTCCTCATTGACAACAAATTAGCAGAGAATTAAAATGGCAAATAAAAGAGATTATTACGAAGTATTGGGTGTGCAAAAAGGTGCAGCAGCAGATGAGATCAAAAAATCTTATCGTAAGGTTGCCATGAAGTATCATCCTGATAGAAATCCTGGAGATAAAGCAGCTGAAGACAAGTTTAAAGAAGCAGCTGAAGCCTATGAGGTGTTGTCTAATAAAGATAAACGTGCTCAGTATGACCGTTTTGGGCATGCCGGTATGACTGGAGCTGGTGGCTTTGGCGGCGGCGGTGGTGGTTTCTCTATGGATGATATCTTTTCTCAGTTTAGTGATGTTTTTGGTGGAGGATTTTCTGACTTCTTTTCAGGAGGAGGGCGCTCTCAAGGAGGTCGCAGACAAAGTCAAGGGCAAAGAGGTTCTAACCTTCGTATAAGAGTTTCTCTAACATTAGAAGAAATAGAACAAGGTGTTACTAAAAACATCAAAGTTAAGAAGTATATCAAATGTGGAACTTGTGATGGTTCTGGTGCCAAAAGTGCTACTGATATTAAAACTTGCCATTCTTGTAGTGGGTCTGGATATGTGCGTAAGGTGCAAAATACATTTTTAGGACAAATGGCAACTACCGCTCCTTGTCCAACTTGTAGTGGTAGCGGAAAAGCTATTGCTAATAAATGTGGCTCTTGTAAAGGTGAAGGGCGTGTATATGGTGAAGAGACGATACAGATAGATATTCCTGGAGGAGTAAGTGAGGAGATGCAGTTGTCGATGAGTGGAAAAGGAAATGCTGGTATCAATGGTGGACCTAGCGGAGATTTACTCATTAATATACAAGAAAAAGAGCATGATCAATTCACTAGAGATGGATACAATATCTTGTATGAATTAGATGTGAATTTTGCAGATGCAGTATTGGGTAAAAGCATAGAGGTGCCTACGCTAACTGGTAGCGTGAAAATAACATTACCTCCTGGTACACAGAGCGGAAAGGTATTTAGATTGCGTGATAAAGGATTGCCTGTAGTAAATAGAAATTCTAGGGGTGTGCAATTGATCCATATTAATATTTGGGTGCCTACAGATGTGAATGCAGACGAGAAAAAAATGCTAGAGAAATTACAAATGTCAGATAATTTTAAGCCTCAAAATAAACCAAAACACGAACGTAAAGGCTTTTTTGATAAAATGAAAGACTTCTTTGGTGGAGGACATTAGACCTTTACTTTTTTAGATATAATAGAATGGGAGATTAGTAGTAAATGCTAATCTCCCAAATTATTTGTGCGCAGATAGAAATAATTAGACTATGCGAATTAAATTAAAAACACTAGAACATTATATTTTTAGCACAGAGCTGACAATACGAGTAGATGATTTGAATTATGCTGATCATTTATCGAATGATCGAATTTTAACTTATGCACATCAGGCAAGGGTAGAACTGTTTGCCGCTTGGGGGTATAGAGAATTGGAGTTTGGGGGAGTTGGTATCATCATGACAGATGCTGCTGTTGTGTATAAATCAGAAGGGCATTTGGGCGATAAACTGAAGATAGAAGTAGGTATAGATGAGTTGTCTAGAGTAGGTTTTGATATGTATTATAGAATCACAAATGTCAAAACAGGACAGGAAGTAGCACAGGTCAAAACAGGGATTATTTGTTATGATTATAGCCTTAAAAAAGTAGTAACTATTCCTAAGGAGGCCCTATTGAAATTAGAAACTGACGAATAGCAAGGGTAGCAATAAAAAAAGGAAGCCAATTTATATTGACTTCCTTTTTTAGAACTATCGAATTTTGTTAGAATGTATATTCTTAATGCTTTCGAATATTAGGATAATTAGCTTCAAACCAAGCTATTGTCTTTTGTAGTCCCTCATAGATAGGAGTGAATTTAAAATCTGGTAAATAAGATTTTAATTTAGAATTATCACTAGGCTTTCTGAATTGTCCATCAGGTTTGTCTGAAAGCCAGATTAGTTTACCCTTAAAGTTGAGCAATTCTGCCACCATTTCTACCAAATCTTTGATGCTTGTTTCCTCAGAGGTAGAAAAAATAATAGGTTCTGCTTCTTCATAATGTTCCAAAGCCCATTCAGAAAGGCGAGCAACATCTTCAGCGTAGATAAATTCTCTCAACGGTGTTCCACTTCCCCATACTTCTAAGTCTTTACCTTGTTCCCGAGCCAAAAAGCAACGATGAATCAAAGAAGGAACTACATGCCCATTTTCTAGATCAAACAAGTCATTAGGCCCATAAATATTGGTTGGAATAACAGAAACATAGTTTAATCCATATTGCTCCCGATAGGCTCTAATCTGAACATCTGTCATGCGCTTGGCATAAGCATAAGCATCGTTAGATGTATGAGGAGGACCTAAATGTATTTTCTTTTCAGATAATGGATATTCTACATTGTCTGGAAAAACGCAGGTAGACAAAAATGCTACTAATCGTTTGACTCCATGTAAGCGAGCAGCCTCAATGACATGGGTGTTCATCAAGATATTATCTCTAAAAAAGTCGCCCTTATAATTCATATTGCCCCAAATGCCGCCAACTTTGGCTGCACAATGGATGACTTCTTCAGGTTTATGTTTCTCAAAAAAGGAGTTAACAGAGTTCCAGTCGATCAGATTACAATCTTTTCGACCAATTTTAAGGTCAGCATCTATAGCGCCGCCAACCATACCTGTTCCACCAGTTACCAGTCGTTTAGCCATTAGCCTGTGGATTTTTCTTGAAGAAATCTAACCAGTAATCAACCATCTCCTTCATCATATCTTCAAACGTATAGCTTAATTTCCATCCCAATGCATTTTTGAGCTTAGAGCAATCACCTTTTAGGTCACGCAACTCTTCTGGGCGTAAATAACGAGGGTCTGTTCTCACATATTTTTGAGGATCTAAATCTAGATAATTAAATACAAAATTGACTAAATCTTGCACAGAATGAGAAATACCTGTAGCACAAACAAAATCATCTGGAACATCATGTTGCAAGATCATCCACATGGCTTCTACATAGTCTTTTGCATGTCCCCAATCTCGGGTAGCTTCCATGTTTCCTAATGTCAGTTTATCTGATAAGCCCAACTTGATTTTAGCAGCCTCTTTAGCTACTTTGTTAGTTACGAAGTTGGAGCCTCTTCTTGGTGATTCGTGGTTAAACAAAATACCATTAGAGATAAACATATTGTAAGAGTTGCGGTAGTTGACACAGATATTATAAGAAAATACCTTAGCACAACCATAAGGTGAAACAGGGCTCATAGCTGTTGTTTCGCGCTGATAGCCATCTGCATCAATATTATTACCAAACATCTCAGAAGAACTTGCTTGATAAACTCTAGATGTAGGGCAGATCAATCGAACTGCTTCCAACAACTTAAGGGTACCTACACCTGTGATCTCTGCTGTATAAATAGGTTGGTCAAAACTAATACGTACATGCGACTGTGCCGCTAGGTTATAAACCTCATGTGGCATTGATTTTTGAAGAACTCTAACCAACGATGCAAAATCTAGCATATCGGCATATTCCAATTTTAGGTTTGGATGCCCATAAACACTATTTAATCGATAAGTTTGGTTTTCTGCAACAGAGTTACGTTTCAGTATTCCCCAAACTTGATATCCTTTGTCTAACAAAAATTCGGTCAAGTATGAACCATCCTGACCATTGATTCCTGTGATTAATGCTTTTTTCATGCTAGCAAATATTTATTTTTAATTGGAACCAATACTGCCTCGCTTCATTGCTAAAAACACAATACGTACGTGTTCCCAAAGCGTTGGTATTAAGCCAAAATGTTTTTTGAGTATAATAAATCGTTCTTTCAGTGACTTTTTGCGAGTTTGAGCAGAAATACCACCAGTCAAAAATGTGCAAAAAGTAGTTTTTGTATATCGAACTGTTTTTACTTTTTTCATTAGACGGATAGTCCAATCTAAATCACCCACTAAAGGATAACTCATGTCGTAGTCTACCCATACTCTACGATGAACAAGCATAGCTTGGTGGCAAATAATCATTCCATTGCGCAAGGATTGCCAACTGAGGTCTTTTGCTTCTGGAATCGTTTTGTGCCAAGGACGCTCTTTACCCTCTTCATCCAAAACTTGGACATGCCCATAAATAAAATCTTCCTCTTGGTGCCCTTCCATCACTTTTGTTAAAACATCAGGACTCGCAGCTACATCTCCTGCATGCAAAAACCAAACATAATCTCCTGTAGCATGACGCATACCTTTGTTCATTGCATCGTAGTTATTACGATCTTTTTCGCAAACAACTTTGTCTACATGTTCTTGGTATTGAGCCACAATATCTAAAGTCTTATCTTTAGACATACCATCTACTACAATATATTCTATATTGGGGTAGGTTTGAGCCACAACACTTTGTATAGTTTTTTCTATAGTGTCTTGAGCGTTGTAACAAACAGTGACTATGGTGATTTTCGGGAAGTTCATTCTTTATATAAATTAAGGGCGTAAAAATAAGAGAAAAAGAGAACACGCCTAGGTTTTTAAAACATTTTTATTAGACTTTAGGACTATTTTCACATTTAAGAGCTGGTTTGGATTTCTTATATTGCAACTATTAAGAGGTTTACTTACCTTTGAGCTAAATAATATGTTTATATTCATAGCATGAACAGTCTATCCAAAATATTCAATTCCATCAATACAGAACTTCCTCGATTCGATTCTATGGATCAAGGAATAGATCATATAATGCAATATCTATGGCGATTTAGTGAAGATCTGCATGAACATGAGTTCTACCTAAATAAGCGTTGGAAGGAAGTACGAGATGATGTCAATTTTCAAGAATCTGTCTTGCATGTATTCAAACCTGATGGACAGTACCTAAGAATACTGGAAGGTGATATCCATACAGGATCATGGGAAAATAGCATAGGTGGTTTTGTTATTAAGTTTGCAGGTAAGCATGAGTTGTATGACAAGGTTTTTCTTAATGAGAACTTCTTTATCCTAAAAAAACATGGAGATCAGGCTGTAACAAGAGGACAAAAAAAATACTTTTTCATAGCTAGTGAACGGATGGCACGTCGTAGAGAATGGGTAGATCTTTTGGATATCATGTATGAGATCTACAAAGGAAACACCAACTATATGTTGATAGTGGTTATCTTTTTTGTGATAGTGGCCATTATTATTTTCTTCTCTTTAATCTAGGTCTAGATTAGACAATCTGACATAAAAAAAGAGTGAAACGACAAGATCGTTTCACTCTTTCTATATTTATATCTATTCAGATTAGTCTGTACCAAAAAAGTCGATTAAAGCATCAGCCAATTCTAATCCAATATTGCGTTGAGCTTCTACTGTAGATGCTCCAATATGTGGAGTCAAAGAGATATTAGGATGATCCAAAATTGCTTGACGAGGAGTTGGTTCATTTTCGAAAACATCGATAGCAGCACCAGCTACTTTACCACTGTTCAACGCATCCAATAAAGCTTCTTCATCAATAACACCACCACGAGCAGTGTTTACCAAACGAACGCCATCTTTCATTTTTGCTAACTCATCAGCACCAATCAATTTGCCACCAGGAACATGAATAGAGATATAATCACTTTCTCTCAATACCTTAGACAAAGAAACAGTCTGAGAACGAATAGCTAAAGAAACATCTGGATGATCAGGAGGAGTAATCATTAGTTCTACCTGCTTTTCTTCCAAATCAGTAGGCAATACACGCATACCAATACCTGCTGCCAAACGAGCTAGCTCTTGACCAATACGACCAAAACCGATGATACCTAATGTTTTTCCACGTAATTGGCTACCTGCAGAAAACTGTTTTTTCAATGCTTTGAAATCAGTATTTCCTCTAAGTGGCATTTCTCTATTAGAAATATGCAAAAAACGAGATAATGTAAACATTTGGCCAAATACCAATTCTGCTACTGCTTGCGATGAAGCTCTAGGTGTGTTCATTACTTTTATACCCTTAGAGCGAGCATATTCTACATCAATATTGTCCATGCCTACACCAGCTCTAGCTATAATCTTAAGATTAGGGCATTGGTCAATCAATTCTTTACGTACTTTGGTAGCCGAACGGACGATAATACTATCGTATTCTGGCAGTTTAGCTGCTAATTCTTCTTGAGGGATCTTAGTGGTATTAACTACATATTTGGCTTCTTCCAAAAGTAGTTTCCCATCCGAATTGATACCATCGTTAGCTAAGATTTTAATCATGATTAAGATTTTTGGTGTTGATAAAAGTATAGTGATCTATAACTGGAGGCAAAAGTAAGAGTTTATTAGCGTCTAAACAAACTATTCTACTTCTACATTCAAACGTTTTAGTGCTTCTTTTGCCCAGCCCCAACGTTCATTTAGGTTTACTGCTTCTTGGTAATAACGAATAGCTTCTTCCTTTTTATTTAAATTTTCGGCAGCCTCTCCTTTGAAATAGTAGGCTTCACCAAAAGTAGGTTCAAATTTAGTTGCATTGTCAAACAACCAAAAAGCTTTTTCGTAATCTTCTTTTTCCATTTGCATAAGCCCAGCATTGTACTGCACTTCAGCATTTTGAGGGTAATGGTAAATCAACTTATCGTACCAAACCATAGCCTCATCATAGTTCTTTTGTTCATGGAAATAGTCTGCTTTTTTCCAAAGTGCATCATAGTTAGTAGAATCTATGATTAAAGCATTGTCATAATATCGAAGGGCAATAGAACGCCCTAAGGCAGTGAATAGGGTTCCTAACTGCACATGAGCATTAAGCATATCTGCATCAGCTTCTACTGCTGCCTGAAAATTTTCAACAGCTTGTATCGTATCGCCCATTTCTTTCATGACCATTCCTTTTAGGAATAGGCCATCAGCATTTTGAGGACTGCTCTTAAAAAGGTTGTCTAAGTGGATGATAGCCTTGTCGTATTGTTGAATAATTAAATACATTTCAGATAAGGATAATATCGTCTCAATATCTTTTGGAAATATATTTAGTGCACGCTCTAGCGTTTTGGTAGCTGGGCGAGATTGCTCATTATCAAAATAAGCATTGGCCAATAATCGATAATATTTAAGTTGAGTGGTATCTAGTTTCAAGGCACGTTCTGCATCTTTTACAGCTTCTCCATAGAGATCTTCTTTGCTGTAAGCATCGCTTCTTAAAGCATAGAGCTCTGGAGATTCAGGTTTTTCGGCTATTTCTTTACTAATTTTATCTACAGTAGGAATCCCTGTCATCTCTATATTTGAACTCACATTAGGCTGTTCTCCTGTGTTAGCTTCTTGGCAAGCAAAAGGAACAATGAGGATTGTAGATAAAATAATTAGATCTTTTATATATTTTAGCATGGTTTAGTTGACTGTTTTATTGAGCAAAGTATATGCAACACAAAAGTATAAAACCCTTATCAATATCCATTATAATAAACTGATAAATACACAATTCTTGTGTCAATATTAGTCTATACATTTTTTTATCTCAATTATTGTGGCGATCTTCTTAAACAATAGTTAAAGGTTCTAGTTATGGGGCAACTATGGTGTAATAGTTGTTTTTTTAAAAAGAAGGTTCGTTTTTATCATTATAATATTATCTATGTTGATCAAACAGATTTTTTGCTTCCTTGTAGTTAGTCTAGTTACATTAGTTGTTAATGCTCAGGATATTAAAGTCTCAGAGGCTATTGATATTAGTCGAGAGGTAGATTATCGATTGATAGAGCAATATAAAGATACACTATTGATGTACCGTAGGACTAGAACAACCTATGCTGTAGAAGCTTTTGATACAAGCTTGACTAGTGTCTGGAAAAAAGAACTTGATTTTGATCGACAGATTCGACCTATTATGTTGGTAAGCACCAAAAAGGATTTTACCATTATATACTATTATTACCAAAAAGGGAATGCAATTGTAAGAGCTCGAAAATTTAACTCTAGAGCTAATATGATATCTGATGCAGAAGTTACTGTTTTTAGTAATAGACCTACCATCCGGCCTTACCAAGTAGTGCTGTCTGATAATAAAAAATATTTGAATATTTATACTGTGAATTTTGAGGGTGATATGCAACTTGCTTTGTATAATATTCATACAGAAGACCAGGTTTGGAAAAAGAATTTGGCCTTAATAGAGGATAATTATTACAAGGAATATCAAGAGTTATTGGTGAATAATAAAGGGGAAACTTTTTTAATTTTTGATAAAAATAATATTCGCAGAAAACGTGAAAATCACCATTATTTAGTGTATTTTATTAATAAATCAGGTCAAAAACAAGCCTATACAATTCCCTTTAATGACTATTTAAGTTACGATGTCAAATTTACTTATGATGAGCTGAATAATCAGTTGATTGCAGGAGGTTTATATGGTGAAAATTCATATCATGCACAAGGGCTTTTTTATGCGAGAACTCGCCTAAAAAAACCAGCAATCCTTAATGTTATTCCTTTTGAGGAGGAGTTTATGCGCAGCCTAACTGGAGAGAAGCGCAAAAAACTAGAAGGAGTGCATAATTTTGTTATACAGGAATTGATATTGCGTCGAGATGGAGGTGTTATTGTAATAGGGGAGCAACATTTTAAGTATGAATACCAATCTGTTAATATGTTCTTTCCTGATGATGTACAAAACCAACAAGCAGACTATTTGTATGAGAATATGTTTGTTGCTTCTGTCCACCCTAATGGCGAAATTCATTGGAAAAAAACGCTGTTCAAGAGCCAAAGTTCGGAGAATGATAATGCTAAAAACTCTTCGTTTTTCTCATTCAAAACCAAATCAAATATTCGCTTGCTGTATAATGATAAAATTCGTTGGGGAACAGGAATCTATGAATATATCATAACAGGAAAAGGTGATATAGAGCGAAACAATATTCGAAAAGATACGAAACATGGAGTGCTTACTGAATTTATGAAAGGGATTCAGGTTAATGGTAATCAGTTTTTGGGGACCTCAGAGCGAGGCACTAAACTTAAGATAGTACGAATTACTTATTAAAATAACGTGAACTAAGGATTAGAAATTAAGCAGCTTTATGTTGAACATTAGTTAATGAAGGATAATAAATAGCTGGTTTTTTATCTAAATATTGATAGGCAATTAATCCAGCAAATAAATGAGAAAAGGCATTAATAGGCT